>JBBFLE010000009.1 GCA_037481695.1 bacterium
CTTAAGTGGTATGAGGCGGCTGAGATCCTAGGGATCTCTGATCGGCAGATGCGAAGGTGGAAGGCGAGGTATGAGCGTTGGGGTTATGATGGATTGATTGACAGAAGGTGTAAGAGGCCTTCGCCAAGGAGGGTAAAGGTGGAGGTAGTCACAGAGGTCTTGAGACTCTACAGGGAACGTTACTTTGACTTCAACGTGCTTCACTTCCACCAAAAGCTCGTTGAGGAGCATGGCATTGAGCTTTCCTATACCTGGGTGAAGAATCTCTTGCAAACAGCCGGGCTTGTCCCTAAAGGCAAGCGCAAGACTCCTCATAGGAAAAGCAGGCCTCGCAAACCTCTCAGGGGGATGCTGCTTTTTGATGATGCCACCACAGAGGTCTATTATGCCAGGCTAGTGCCCCAGGAAAGCACTCAGAGCACCATGGAGGCCCTAAAGGCTGTGGTAGAGACCCAGGGGCTGTTCTGTGCCCTCTATACCGACAGAGCAAGCCACTTTGTGACCACCCGAAAAGGCAATCACAACCCCTATGGACCTACCCAGATTCAAAGAGCCCTGGATGAGTTGGGCATTGAGTTGATTCGATCCCATTCCCCCCAGGCCAGAGGCAGGATGGAACGCTTTTGGGAAACCTGGCAGGGACGCCTTCCCATGGAGTTGCGAGTAAGGGGCATCAACAGCTGGGAGGCAGCCAATGAGTTTCTGGCCACAACTTGGGTGCCATTTCACAATAAGACCTGGACTGTGGCCCCCCAATGCTCGGAAAGTGCCTTTGTACCCCTGGGTGGTCAAGACCTCCAAAGGATCTTCTCTATTCATCACAGCCGAGTGGTGGGCAATGATAACTGTGTGCAGTTCGCAAAACTCAAACTCCAGATACCACCCTGCCGGTGGCGTTACAGCTTTGCCAAGTGTCAGGTAAAAGTCTACCAACACCTCGATGGCACAATAAGCATTGGTTACGGCCCACATACCCTGGGCCACTATGACAGCCAAGGCCGCCTGCTTCATCCATCCCAAGTAGCGGCCTAGGCCCCATTACCATCAAGGCCTCCCCTGGATCGGTCCGATCCAGGGGACCTATACCAAACACTGGTGATACACATGATACTTCAACTACCGGACATATCACTTACCACAAAAACCGGACATCTTGACGTGCTAATGACAGTGAAAAAAGCTCAGGCTGGAAACACCCCAAAGAGAAAATCATTTTCCATTTGAGACATGAAGCCTTTCACTTTAAGGATATGTCGAGGCCATCTCCCATGGCCCGTCCTGGGCATGCGCCCCAAGGGTATCTAGGCTCCCCTTGCTCCAAAGAGTTCTACTTTCTTAAACTCTTTCACATCCACCAGTCCCATGTCAGTGAGCTTGAGCTCTGGTATCACAGGAAGCGCGAGAAATGACAAGACCATGAAAGGGTCAGAAATGGTGCAGCCAAGTCCTCTCACAGCCTTGATCACCTTCTCATGCTTTTCCACAACCCTTTGCAACGGCCACTGGGACATGAGGCCTGCCACCGGAAGAGGTAAGCTCTCAAGAATCCTTCCATTCTTGACTACTATTAGCCCCCCGCCCATGGCCGCCACTTTGTTCAAGGCCATCAATATGTCCTTATCTTTCACGCCCACTGCCACAACATTATGCGAGTCATGGGCCACAGAGGAGGCCATGGTTCCTTCTCTAAGACCAAATCCCCTCACGAAGCCCACACCCAGGTTTCCAGTGCCTTTGTGTCTCTCGGCAACTACTGTTTTGAGAATATCTCTTTCGGGATCCGAAACCACCAGGCCATCTTGCACCCTGGGCTCCACCCAGTCCTGTCGTGTCAGGATCTGCCCTGGGACTATTTCCATGACACGCATCTTGCCTGGCAGGGCCTTTACCCGGAGTCTTTCCACGCACAAAGGAGCCATGCAAAAGGAGCTTGAGGGTCGTGCCCAAGGTGTCTGCCCTAATCCCCTGAGCCCTCCTTTGGGGCTCCAAGCAACTCTTCCGTTGACCATCACCATGGACACATGGAAGTTCTCAAGAGAATTCAGCACCACTAGATCTGCCCTGTAGCCCGGGGCAATGGCGCCCATGTCCCTAAAGCCGAAATAGAGGCAGGGATTTATGGTGACCATCTGCAAGGCCAGAATGGGATCCAGCCCCATGGCCACTGCCTGTTTCAGTATTCCGTCCAGATGTCCCTCCTGCATCAGGCCCGCCGGTGTCCTATCGTCCGTCACCAGGATACAGCGGCCTACGGTCTTGGAATTCACAAGGGGAAGCAGGGCCTCTAGATTTCTGGCTGTGCTGCCCTGGCGAATCATGATCCACATGCCCAGACTCAGCTTCTCCTGCGCCTCCTGTAAACTTGTGCATTCGTGCTCCGAGAGGATGCCACATCCGGCATATGCATTCAGAAGCTTCCCGCTCCATCCCGGAGCATGTCCGTCCACTACCTTGCCCCAAAACAGCTTCAGCTTCTCGTGGACCTCACGGTGGCCCAAGACCACCCCAGGAGCATTCATCACTTCCCCCAGTCCCGCCACCCAGGGCTCCTGAGCGAGGAGGGAGAGTTCTTGCGCCGAGAGTCTGGCTCCCGAAGATTCCAGGTGGGTTGCTGGCACGCAGGAAGGAAGCGTGAAGAAAAACCTCACAGGCAACCCCCTGCTGGCCTCTACCATATAGCGAATCCCCTCCAGGCCCAAGACATTAGCTATTTCATGCGGATCGGCCACCACCGCAGTGGTCCCCCTAGGCAACACGGCTCGCGCAAACTCCCTGGGCGTAAGCATGCTGGATTCCAAATGACAATGTCCATCCACAAACCCAGGAACCAGATATTGACCCCCAAGATCCAGCGTTCTTCTGGCTTTGTATGATCCAGGCCCTGTGAAGCGTCCTTTGTGGATCCCCAGGTTCCCTTGTTTGAAAGTGCCGCTGAACACATCCAGCCAAAGCGCATTCTTTATGAGAAGATCCACCGGCCTTTTCCCCGCAGCCGCTTCCAGCCATTCCATGTCGACCATCAGAAACACCTCCTTGGCTTCACCCTTTCCATGGGGCCATGATATCATCCCTTACTCCCGAGCGCTTCCTCAAGATGGATCCACTGGAGGCATAACCATGGATAAACTTCAGGATATGATCCGGGAAACCGAGAATTGGATCAGGTCAAAAAGTGCTTTGAGTCCATCAATAGGTTTGGTCCTGGGCTCAGGGCTGGGCGAAGTGGAGCTCCCCCTGGAGGATATCTTGGGGATTCCCTACCAGGAAATACCTCATTTTCCCAGATCCACGGCGCCAGGGCATATGGGGGTCTTGTTGCTGGGCCGCCTGGGAAAGGTATTTGTGGCAGTGCTGAAAGGTCGCTTCCACTATTATGAAGGATATTCCACATCCCAGATCACTTTTCCCTTGAGAATCCTCAAGACCTTGGGCATAAAGACCCTGATCCTTACCAATGCTGCAGGAGGTCTAAACCCCCAATTCAAGCCCGGAGACATAATGGGCATAGTGGACCACATCAATTTCATCCCCGATAACCCCTTGAGGGGCTTGCAGGGAGAAATCCTCGGTGAGCGCTTTCCAGACATGTCCAGAGCCTATGATCCACAGCTTCTTGATCTGGCTGAGGAGGTGGCCTTGGCACAGGGATTTGTGCTCCGTAGGGGAGTTTATGTGGCTGTCCCTGGTCCAAGCCTGGAGACCCCTGCCGAGACTCGTTTCCTGCGCATGGCAGGAGCGGATGCGGTGGGGATGTCCACCACCGCGGAAGTCATAGTGGCTCGTTCCATAGGCCTCAAGGTGATTGGTATTTCGGTCATTTCCAATGTGAACAGGCCTGACTGTATGGCCCCCATATCCGTAAAGGAGATCCTGCAATGCTCTCTTGAGACCGCCCCAAGACTAGCGGGCCTGCTCAAGGGAATCCTAGAAAGACTTTCGGAAATGGAGAGCTGAACAGCATGGAATCACTGGATCTTTTGGTGGAAAACGGCTTGATCCTCACCATGAAGGATTCCATGGAAATCATAGAGGATGGGGCAGTGGGAATAAGGGATGGGGCCATAGTGGAGATCGGGCCCACTCGGGAGCTTAGGAACTGTTACCTTGCCTCCAGGGTGATGGATGCAAGGGGGTGTGCCGTAATGCCAGGCCTCATAAACGCCCACACCCACGCCCCCATGACCCTATTCAGAGGCCTGGCAGATGACCTGCCTCTTATGGAGTGGCTGGAGCATTACATATTTCCAGTGGAGGCTCACCTCTGTAAAGAGTGGGTGCGTTGGGGAGCCTTGCTGGCCTGTGCGGAAATGCTGCTTTCGGGCACAACCACATTTTGTGATATGTATCTTTTCGAGAATGAGGTGGCCCAGGCTGCCAAAGAGGCGGGCATGAGAGCTTTGGTGGGAGAGGTGCTTTATGACTTTCCATCCCCCAACTACGGCCCAATAGAAAAAGGTTTCAGTTACACAGAGGAGCTCATTGAAAAGTGGAAGGGAGATCCCCTGGTGAGCATAGCTGTGGAGCCTCACGCAACCTTTACGTGCAGCCCTGAGCTGCTCAAGAAGGCCCGCAGGCTGGCGGACCTTCATCAGGTGGTTCTCATAACACACGTTTCCGAAACCCGACAGGAAGTCCAAAGAATTCTGGAAATGTACGGGCAAAGCCCTGTGATGCACCTCATGAAGTTGGGCATCCTAGAGGGGCCTACAGTGGTGGATCACGGGGTTTGGGTAAACGAGCAGGAGATAGATATTCTGAGAAAGCAAGGTGTTGGTGTGATCCATAATCCCGAAAGCAACATGAAGCTGGCCTCAGGGGTGGCTCCTGTGGAAAAGATGTTGAAGGAGGGTCTTCCAGTGGGCTTGGGCACAGATGGAGCGGCCAGCAACAATGATCTGGACATGTTTAGGGAGATGAACTCGGCTGCCAAGCTGCATAAGGTCTTTTCTGGGAATCCGGCGGTCTTGGATGCAGGTACGGTTCTCAGGATGGCCACCAGCTTGGGAGCCAAAGCCCTCGGGCTGGATTCACTGGTGGGCTCCCTAGAGCCGGGGAAAAGAGCTGACATCATATTGGTGGATCTGGGTGGCTTACATCTGACCCCCAGATATAATGTTGTCTCACACCTAGTGTATTCGGCCAGAGGTTCGGACGTGAAAAGCGTGCTGGTGGATGGACGCGTGGTTGTGGAAGAGGGAAAGCTCCTAAGGCTAGATCTTAAAGAAATTTTTCACACAGTTGGGGAGATTTCCCAAGAGATCATGGAGCTGGTGGGAAAGAAGAAATGAGAACTCTTGAGAATGAAGCGGGCCTCACCCGGAAGCCTGGTTTTGGGACGACTCTTGTGACCAACGCAGTCTTGGTAAACCCCGGCCTTCCACCAACAGTAGTGGAAAGGGGCTGGCTGGCCTTTGCAGGGGAGCGAATAACTGCACTGGGTCCTCATGAACCTCCGGTTGAGCTCCTCCATGGGGCTCATGTGGTAGTGGACGGTTGCGGTGGAATCCTGATGCCTGGGCTTGTCAATGCCCACACCCATGCGGCCATGAGCCTGCTTAGGGGCCTGGCGGATGATCTGCCTTTGAAAGAATGGCTGGAGGGACACATATTTCCCGCAGAAGCCAAGGCAGTGGACGAGGATTTTGTTTACTGGGGAACTCTTCTGGCCTGCGGGGAGATGATCCTCTCGGGGACCACCACCTTTGCGGACGGATATTTTTACGAGGACAGCGCCATGGAAGCTGCCCGCAGCTCTGGTATGAGGGCTGTTTTGGCCCAGGGAGTCCTGGACTTTCCTGTGCCAGGCTGCCCTGATCCATCCTTCAACATAGAAAATGCCATAGGATTTCTGAACCGTTCTTGGGGTGAAGAGCCCTTGAGGCCAGCAATATTTTGTCATAGCCCTTACACATGCTCTGCCGAGACTCTGCAAAAAGCCAAGGAAGCCTGCAGAGTGCACCATGCTCTTTTTTTCATCCACGTGGCAGAGACAAAGGAGGAGCTGGCCCTTGTTGAGGCCAAGTATGGTCTGAGTCCCCTAAAGCATCTTGCCAAGCTGGGATTACTGGATAAGGAAACGGTCTTGGTCCATGGGGTCTGGCTCGGGGACTCTGACATAGAAGTGCTGGCAGATTCAGGGGCTGCCCTGGTGATATGCACCGAGAGCAACATGAAGCTGGCATCTGGAATAGCTCCCCTCACCAAGCTCTTGGCAAAGCAGGTGACACTCGGGCTGGGCACTGATGGAGCTGCCTCCAACAACGACCTGGACCTTTTTTCAGAGATGGATCTGACCGCCAAGCTACACAAGCTTGCCCATCTGGACCCCACGGTGGTGAAGGCTGCTGATGTGCTTTACATGGCCACGCGAGGAGGGGCGTTGAGCCTGGGCCTGCAGGAGGTAGGGCTTCTGGAGCCAGGCTTCCAGGCAGATCTTATACTGCTGGCCACAGACAGGCCTCACATGCAGCCCCTGTACAATCCGGTATCACAACTGGTGTACTCGGCCAAGGGATCGGACGTGGAAAGAGTCTGGGTCCGTGGTCAAGAGCTGCTAAGAAGAAGATGTCTCTTGAACATGGACATCCAGGAAATCAAAAAATGGGCCCGCAGACTGGCAAAAAGGGTTCAACCAAACCGGGCAATTCAATCAGCACTTCCGTAATCGGCCTTTACCCTGTCTCGGTCCACAGACCCGTCTTGGCTCTTGGGTAGCGAATCCACCAACACAACGTACTTGGGCTTCTTGTAACGGGCGATCCTGGAGGCCACAAAATCTATGAGCTCCTGGGGCGTTAAGGAACTGCCTGGTTTTACGGAACAGACAGCCTTTATGGCCTCCCCCCACTGCTTGTCTGGAACCCCAAAAACACAGGCTTCTAGAAGATCTGGGTGTTCCAGGAGGGCCTTTTCCACCTCCGCTGGATAAACGTTCTCCCCTCCCGGTTTGATCAGTTCCTTTTCGGCCTTTCTTTTTACGTACCAAAGATAACCCTTCTCGTCCAGCCTTCCTATGTCACCTGTGTGATGCCATCCTTCCCGGAAGGTATAATCCGTCTCCTTGGGAAGGTTCCAGTAACCCAGAAACACCAGCGGGCCTCTAACGGTGATCTCCCCAGGGGTGCCAATGGGCACTTCCCTGTCGTAGTCATCCACCAATCTTACCCTCACCAGGGGCCCTTCCCTGCCTGCGGAACCAGGCCTTTCATCCAAGGGGCAGATGGTGCAGAAGCCTGAGGTCTCTGTCTGGCCGAAGCCCACAAAAAAACGAGCTCCGGTCATGCTCTGGCATCTTTGCATGGTCTCAGGATGGTCCAACCCGCCTAGGGCCCTGAGGCTTCTTAGGCCCAGGCCTTTTTCCTGGGCTGCATCCAGAAGCATTGACAGCATGGGAGGAAAGGTCTCTATGGTTGTCACACCCTCTGCGTCTATGAGCCGGGCCGCCTCTGCCGCATCGAATTTTCTCATGATCACATTGCTGCCTCCGGCGTGCATCACGTGCAAAGCCATGCCCAAGCCGGCTATGTGAAAAAGGGGCAGCATGGCCAGGTGAACCGAATCCTCCTGAATCCCCATCACGGCCATGGACTGAACATTGGCGGCAATGATGTTCCCGTGGCTAAGCACTGCTCCTCTGGGTCTACCTTCCACTGCCGCAGTGTGAATTATCACAAATGGATCATTGGCATGTACCTGCGCATCCAAAGCCCCTTCCTTTCCCACTTTCAGCTCCTTGAGGGAAACAAAGCCATCACTCCCCTCCCCCAAGGCCAGCTTGTACTCCACAAAGGGGCTCTTCTCTGCCAGATGCGCCAACATGCCCAAGTACTCTGAACTGCCCACCAGAATTTTTGGCGTGCAGTCTTGCAGAATCACCTGGATCTCCTCGGGTTTGAGCCTCCAATTTATGGGAAGCATGATGGCACCCAGTTTGGCAGCTGCCCCATACAGGAGCAGGAATTCGTGGCAGTTCATGGCCACAACTGCTATGCGATCACCCTTGCTGACACCCAGGCCAGCCAAAGAAGATGCCATCTTTTCAGCTTCCTGCAACATCTGCGCAAAGCTCATGCGCAGATCTCCACACACCAGGCCCACCTTGTCGCCTCTGAGCAAGGCGTTCTTCTTGAATATGTCGTACACTGTCAGATCATAGAGTCCCATTGTTCCCTCCTGGGAGCCGCCCGCCGGTGCTCATATGCCTGCGGCGCGAAGATTCCATAGCTGAGTTCAACGAGAAGGATATATGTCATTGTCGACACGTCTGTCAAGGAACATCTTGGATGAGCTCCTCCCCTTGAGCGTGAAGCCTGTGCTGGAGTCCTCTGGCCGGTTTGCCTCAAGAGGCTGTTGGTGATATCATCCTGCTTCATCGAATTCTTGGATTTGGAGAGGATTTGGATGGAAAAGCATTTGAATGAAACAACAAAACCCTCCTATGAGCAACAGAACAAAACGCCGGCCCCCCCAAAATATGAGCCCCACCAGATCGAGGCCAAGTGGCAGCAGAGGTGGGAACAATCCAGGATCTTCGAGGTGTCAAGAGACGACTCACGCCCCAAGTTTTACCTGCTTGAGATGTTTCCGTACCCCTCTGGCAGGATTCATATGGGCCACGTTCGCAACTATAGTATCGGAGATGTGATGGCCCGTTTTCGAAGGATGCAAGGCTACAATGTTCTTCACCCCATGGGCTGGGACGCCTTTGGTCTTCCTGCGGAAAATGCGGCCATAGACCAGAAAGTGCATCCAGCGGTTTGGACCTTTCAGAACATTGATTTCATGCGCAACCAGCTAAAAAGGCTGGGCTATAGCTATGACTGGAGCCGAGAGCTGGCAACCTGCACCCCTGAATACTACAAGTGGAACCAATGGGTGTTTCTGAAGATGTACGAAAAAGGCTTGGCTGTCAGAAAAAAAAGCTTCGTAAACTGGTGCCCTTCCTGTCAGACTGTCTTGGCCAATGAACAGGTAGAGGCAGGGCTTTGCTGGCGCTGCAACACGGAGGTGACCCAGAAGGAACTGGAACAATGGTTTCTGAAGATAACTGCCTATGCCGAGGAACTGCTCAAGGGATGTCAGGATCTGGCCCAGGGCTGGCCCGAAAGAGTACTTACCATGCAGAGCAACTGGATAGGCAAGAGCTATGGGGCAGAGGTGGATTTTCCACTGTTTGAAGCCCCGGGCTCCATCCGCATCTACACCACCAGACAGGATACTCTTTACGGCGCAACCTTCATGGTACTGGCCCCTGAGCATCCCATGGCCAAAGAACTTTGCAGAGGCACCCCTCAGGAAGCCAAGGTCATGGAATTCATAGAACGCCAGAGCCGCGTGGAGAAGTTCATAAGAGAGGCAGAGTCCACGGAAAAGGAGGGGGTTTTCACAGGCAGGTGGGCTGTGAATCCTCTGACTCTTGAGAAGATTCCCATCTGGGTGGCCAATTTTGTGCTCATGGAGTACGGCACAGGGGCCATAATGGCCGTGCCAGCCCATGATCAGCGGGATCTGGATTTCGCCCGCAAGTACGGCCTTCCGGTCAGGGTGGTCATCTGGCCCGAGCAGGGCACTCTTGACCAGGAAACCATGACAGTGGCGTACACAGAACAAGGAAAACTGGTCAACTCCGGCCCATTCAATGGAATGGACAGCACTCAGGCCAAAGATGCCATCGGCGAGTACTTGGAGCAGAAAAAAATTGGCAGGCGCACAGTAAATTACCGCCTCAGAGACTGGGGGATTTCCAGGCAGCGCTACTGGGGCACCCCTATTCCCATCATCTACTGTGACAGCTGCGGCATAGTGCCAGTGCCCTATGATCAGCTACCTGTTATTCTGCCTTTGGATCTGGATCTACTGGAAGGGGGCAGGTCTCCCCTGCCAGCCTCCCAGGAGTTCTTAAGAGTGGAATGTCCCAACTGTGGCAAAGAAGCCAGACGTGAAACAGATACCATGGACACTTTCGTAGATTCCTCCTGGTACTTTGGGAGATACACCTGCCCCCACTACACCGAGGGCCCGCTGGATCCAAAGGAGGTGGGTTACTGGATGCCTGTGGATCAGTACATAGGTGGCATCGAGCATGCCATCTTGCACCTGCTCTACTCCCGATTCTGGACCATGTTCATGAGAGATTTGGGGCTCTACAGGGAGGGAGAACCCTATCGCAGGCTTCTGACTCAGGGAATGGTGTGCAAGGAGAGCCATTATTGTCCAGAGCATGAGTACCTTTTCCCTGAGGAGGTGGAGGAAAGAAATGGGGTGCTTAGCTGTCTGAAGTGTGGCACTCCTGTCAGGGTGGGACGGGTGGAGAAGATGTCCAAGTCCAAGAAAAACGTTGTGGATCCTGACCGCATTGTGATGCGATACGGAGCGGACACGGTGCGGCTTTTCTGCCTCTCGGACTCCCCACCGGAGAAGGATCTGGAATGGAACGATCAAAATGTGGAGGGCTGCTACAGATTTCTCCACAGGTTCTGGAACATGGTGTGCGAGAGGCTGGCAGTGACAGAGGCAGTGGAACCATATAGAGGGGAGTTGCCTCCCCAGGGACCTGCCCGTTGCTTGTTGCAGGCCACTCATGCGGCCATCAAGAAAGTTACCGAGGAGATAGAACAGAGGTACCATCTCAACACAGCCATAAGCGCCATAAGAAGCCTGGTCAATCAGATACAAGAGCTGGAACCACAAGGACTGGACTTTCAGACAAGATCGGTTCTGCGCCTGGCCATGGAGACTGCCCTTGTGCTGCTTTACCCTTTTGTGCCGCACATATGTGAGGAGCTGTGGGAAAAAATGGGGCAGACCCAGTCCCTCGTGGATCATCCATGGCCTAAGTGGGATGAGGCCATGCTTCTCAAAGAAGAGGTGCAGGTGGTTGTGCAGATCAATGGAAAGGTGAGGGCCCAACTAACAATGCCTTCAGGATCCCCCCAGGAAAAGGTCCTGGAGGCAGCTCTTGCCGATCCAAGGGTGCAGAAACACACAGGGGGAAAAATGCCCAAGAAGGTAGTGCATGTACAAGACCGCTTGCTGAGCCTGGTGCTCTAGATTACATCTGCACACCAGGTCATGGGCCGCAAGGATTCAGTTCAGAGGCTGATGTTAAAAGATGCTTTCAGATTCCTGGTGTGAGAATGCTCTGATAGCTTTGAATGCAAGAAAATGAAGCAGTGTACCCATGAAGGTCTGGCTATAGCGGCCTGGTAACAAAGGGGGTCCTTCCATGAGGCTTCGTGTGAGGGTGGTTTTTGCGGCTTTGGCAATGCTGGTTATGTGGGGATGCGGATACACGTTTCAGGGCGCAAAGGCCCCTGAGGGAGCATTGCTGGAGATACCTGTGTTCCTTAACAAGAGTGTGGAGACCGGCGTAGAAGCCATTTTCACCGACCAGCTCATATCCGAGATGAGAAGAACTCCCGGCTGGAAGGTGGTGGAGCCAGGGCAGGCACGATATGTTCTCAAAGGAAGCATCCTCAGTTTTGTTTCAGAACCTCATGCCGTCTCCTCCAGGAAACTGGCAGTGGAACACAGGGCCACCATGGTGCTTGATGTCAGGTTTTTGGAGAAATCTTCAGGCAAAGAACTTTGGAGGGACAAGAACCTAAGGATCTTTGCCGATTACCTAGTAGGCCCGGACGTGCTGGCCTCAGAGAGAGCCAAGAAGGAAGCCATAGTGCGCATAGCTCAGGAGGCAGCATCCCGCATTCGTACCAGGGTGCAGGACACCTGGTGAGGCTCAAGTCTATAAAATGCTTTTGGAATCCAGAATAGGCTTTCTGTTCATCTGCCATAGCTCTGGAGCGCAAGACCTGATGGCAGACCATTGGGAAGAAACCCCCAAGGAAACTTTCTATTTATGAAGGGTTGGGTACATGGGCTTTGGGGGCCTGAGCCCTAGAATCTCCCACAAGCTGGGCAAGCTTTTATCCAGGGATGGGCATTTTGGCCCCAAGAGCTAAGACAAGACTTTCAGGCATCTTGGGCACATGAAAACATTGCCTAAGGAAAAATGGATCCAACTCATGGAGCGGGTGAGAAAGGGGGATGTGCCACCTATTCTCTGGCTTCATGGGGAAGATCAAGGCAAGATAAGAAATCTTTTGGAAGATTTGCGCTCATGTCTTATTCCTGAGGCAGCGCGGTCTTTCAACTATGTCCTGCTGGATGCCCGCGAGGTGTCCCTGGAGCGAATACTGGAGATGGCCAGATGCCTTCCCATGCTCTCAGGCCGAAAGCTGGTGGTTGTGTACAATGCCTCGGAATTATCCAAGGGGGCTCTGGAGGGGTCTTTGAGTTATTTCCAAAGTCCTTGTGCTACCACTTGTCTGGTTTTCTGGGGAGTGAAACCTCCCCCGTCTGAAAAGCTCTCCAGATTTCTGGAGGGAAGAGAGGCTCTCATTGAACTCAAGGCCCGCTCAGAGTTGGGGGCCCAGGCTTGGGTAAGGGATAGGTTGAAAAAAGAGGGCTGGGATATAACAGCCGAGGCATGCCGGGCTTTGGTTCAGAGAGTTGGAACTCTGGAGGGGGACCTGGAAGGGGAGATCCAGAAGCTCATGGCTTTTGTGGGAGAGCAGAGACTGATCCAGGACTCCCATGTGGAGGATGTGGCAGCTGAGGCCCGATCCAACACCCTGTTTGAGCTCACAGACGCGCTCTCGGAGAACCGCACGGGTGATGGGATCTGCATCCTGCATCGAATTCTGGATCGGGGAACTCCTCCTTTGGCCGTGATGGGAATGCTGGCAAGGCAAATCAGGTTGCTCTTGGTAGCAGCAAGCTCAAAAAAGGGCTCTCCTACCGCAGGTGAGCCCCATTTACCTCGTTTTGTCTGGGAAAGGCTTCTGAGGCAGGCCAAGGCCTGGAGTGAGCCAAGGCTGCTGGCCGCACTGGAGGCCTTGATGGAGGTGGATTCAGGCATGAAAACCGGGAGGTTGAATCCCGAGGTGCTCCTGGATCAATGGGCCATCAGGGTGGCTCTCTCCAAAGGAGCCATGTCCCGAGACAAGGGCTCAACTCACCAGCAAGAGGTGGGTTTTTGAGCCATCAGCCGGCCGCAATGGCATTGACTTTTCGGCTCAGCTTGGAGATCTGGCGGGAGGCCTTGTTGATGTGGTGCACACCCTTGGATGCACTCTTGTGGAGAATTGCCGTGGTTTCGCGCAACAACACTCTGGCCTCTTCCAGCTTCTGCTCTTCCACGGCAGAAAGAAGCTTCTTCACACGGCTCTTCACAAGGGTCTTCATCATGCGATTGCGCAACCTGCGTTTACGGTTCTGCCGCATCCTCTTGAGGGCTGATGGGTGGTTTGCCAATTCTTCCTCCTTTCAGAAAACCAAAATGTTCTTATTTTCTACCAAAAACAGGCTTTCCTGTCAATGGGCATGACCTCTGCGGACCGTACCTCCTTTTCTCGTTCCCTGGCTGTGGTGGGTGTGGCCACCCTCACCAGCAGGGTCACAGGCCTCATTAGGGATGTGGTCTTGGCTTGGGTTTTGGGAGCTTCCATGCCAGCAGACTGCTTCTTTGCAGCCTTTAGGATTCCCAATTTTCTAAGAAGGATTTTCGCAGAGGGTTCCATGAGCACAGCCTTTATACCCGTTTTTACCGAGCTGCAGGTCTCTTCGGGCAAGACAGCGGCCTTTAGATTGGCTTCCATTTTACTGAGCTGGCTCTTACCGCTTCTGGCCCTGGTTTCTGCTACAGGTGTGCTGCTGGCTCCTCAGATAGTGTCTGTCATGACTCCTGGATGGCTTCATGATCCGGAGAAGTTCTCTTTGACCGTAACCCTTACCAGGGTGATGTTTCCTTATATCCTGCTTATTTCCGTGGCCGCCTTGGCCATGGGCATGCTCAACGCCCAAGGACATTTCGCAGCCCCTGCTTTTGCTCCGGTCTTATTGAACCTAGTGCTCATAGCATCCGGTATCCTTGCCAGCAAGTTCATGGAGCAACCAGTTCTGGGCATTGGGATTGGGGTCCTGTTGGGAGGGCTAGGCCAGATCCTCCTGCAGTTACCCCCCCTCAGGACAAGGGGTTTCAGGTTTCGGGCTGAGTTGTGTCCCAGGGATCCCCACCTCATGAAAGTGGCCAGGCTCTTTGTGCCCTCCTTGGTGGGCTCCACCGTTTATCAAATTAACATGGTCATCATAACCATTTTGGCCTCTCTTCTGCCAGCAGGAAGTCTCAGCTACCTTTTTTATGCGGACAGGCTCATGGAGTTCCCCCTGGGGGTCTTTGCCATAGCCTTGGGAACAGTGGCTCTTCCCTCCATGTCGCATCAGGCGGCCAGGGGAGACATGGAGGGTCTGAAACAGACCCTGGGATTCTCTTTCAGGCAGGTGAGCCTGCTCATGATCCCTGCCACAGTAGGTCTCATAGTGCTTCGAGAGCCCCTGATGGAGGTGATTTTCCAGAGGGGTCGATTCGATCCCCTTGCCACCCAAATGAGTGCCCAGGCCCTTCTTTGCTATGCTGTTGGGTTGTGGTTTGTGGCCGAGATCAGGGTGGTGGCTCCTTTTTTTTATGCCCTGCAGGACACCCGCACACCAATGTTGGCTGCCATGGTCTCCCTGGCGTGCAATGTGCTGTTTGCTTTGCTTCTCATGGGGCCGTTTTCCCACGCCGGACTGGCCCTGGCGGTCTCTCTTGCGGCCATGGTGCAGTTAGGGCTTCTGCTAAACAAGTTGGGCTGCAAGTTAGGAGGAATTCCATGGAAGATCCTCTTGAAGAACCTGCCGAAGGTGATGGTAGCCTCGGCCGCAATGGGTGGACTTTGCGCTTTGACAGCTGAATATATGCCATGGGGCTCGGGGGTGCCTCTTGTTTCAAGAGTCTTGAGCTTAGGGGCAACGGTGGTGCTGGGAATGCTTGTCTATGGAGGTGCTTTAGCGCTTTTGGCAGTGGATGACCTGAAGGAACTTTTAAGAGGTCTCATGGCAAGGCGCCGGCCACAAGACCGCTGAGGTGAGTTCCAAGAAGCTGCTCTTTGAAGTAAACTCGAAAACAGGCCTATGTTTTCAAGGCAATGGGCTGATCCGTTTTTATCAAGGGAGGGTGGCCCTTGAGTAAGACATCCCCCTCAATCCACAGGCTGGGGCCTTTTTCCTGGCGCTTCGGTATAGCACACCAGATAGCCATCCTGGTGCTACTTAGCCTCATAGTTTTTGGCAGCATAACCGGAGTCATCGTAAGGACCAAGTATGTGGATTCTCTAAGGGAAGACCTGAAGGCCCGTGGCGAGAGCATTGCTCAGAGCATTGCCAGGAGCGTTCAGAGGGGGGCAGTCAAGCAGGATCCCTCCTCCCTTGGGCTCTTGCTTGAAGAACTGGCCCAGATTCATGGGGTGTCCTATATAGCCATACTGGGCAGAAACGGTGAGGTGATGGCCATGGGGCCTCAAGGAGCAGCCCTGCAGGCCCTGGGGTTGGCCCAGTCCGGCAATGCGGACACTCCAGTGGTGGATCTGGCTGTGCCAATTTCTTCGGATACAATGGGAAGCGTTCATGTGGGAGTGGATCTGGGGGTGGTGGAAAAGGGTCTTGAGAATGTGCCAGCCATAATATGGCGAATAGTTCTGGTGTCTATTCTTTGCGCCATGTCCGTGGCTGTCATCGTCTATTTCAGCACCATAAGGCCTATTCACGTTCTGACCGAATCTGTGAGACAGATAGGCCAGGGGAAGTTTCCCAGGTCCATTTCCATCACATCAAGAGGCGAGCTGGGCATGCTGGCCCGTTCTCTAGAGCAGATGAGCGCGGATCTCACCAGATATCATGAGCAACTGGAATCCAAGACCCGTGAGCTGGAGCTCAGCAAGGAGGAGCTGCAAAGACAAAATGAGGAGCTAAGAAAGGCTCAGGCGCACATGATTCGCTCGGAAAAATTTGCTTCCATGGGTCAGTTGGCGGCCAGTGTGGCCCATGAGATAAGCAATCCCCTGGCCGGTATTCTCACATACCTCAAGCTGATCCGCAGGAGACTGGAGAGCGGCCGCTTGGCAGAGGAACAATATGCCACCATAAGACAGTACCTTGTAACCATGGAAAGGGAGACGGATCGCTGCGGCCACATAGTGAAGAATCTCTTGGATTTCGCCAAGAGTTCCGAGCCTGATCTGAGGGAAATAGACATTCACAAGGTCCTGGATGACACACTTTTCCTGCTGAATTTTAAGCTACTTATGAGCGATGTGATCTTGGAGAAACGCTATGAAAACGTGCCTTTGGTAGCAGGGGACTTCGGTCAGCTCAAACAAGTCTTTCTCAACGTCATAATAAACGCCATAGAGGCCATGAAGGGTGAGGAGCGGATCTTGACTCTCCACACCCAGTATCACAAAGAATCTCAAAGTGTGCTGGTTGAGATTCAAGACACCGGCGAGGGCATATCCGAGAAAGACATCTACAGGGTCTTTGACCCTTTTTTTACGACCAAAAGAGGCGGCACCGGGATGGGGCTTGCGGTGGTCTATGGAATCTTGGAGAAGCACAACGCTGATATAAGCATAGACAGCCAGCCGGGCAAAGGCACTAAAGTGACCATACAGTTGAATGTGGCCAACCCCCACAGGAGGGCCACAAGAGGCCAGGAGGCTTAGGGAGCAGGGCCATGAAGATGAAGACCGCCAACATCCTCGTGGTGGATGACGAGGAGATCATGCGGGAGTCTCTTTCGGCTTGGTTACAGGAAGATGGGTTCCAGGTGGAGGCATTTTCCACGGGCAAGGAAGCCATGGAGGCGGTGAAGCAAAAAGTATATGACGCTATTCTCTTGGATTTGAAGCTCCCGGATATGGACGGACTGGAGATCTTGAAACACACCAAACACTACCAGCCTAACACCCCTGTGTTGATGATAACTGCATATGGAAGCGTTGAGACGGCCATAAAGGCCATGAAACAGGGGGCTACAGATTACATAACAAAGCCTTTCAATCCCGAGGAGCTTTCCCTAACACTGCACCATATATTGGACGACCTGGCCCTGAGAAGAGAAAACATATATCTGAAGCTAAAGCTGGAGAAACGATATGATCGCCAGGGCATAGTAAGCAAGAGCCACAAGATGGAGAGGATCTTTGATCTCATCTCAACCATCGCAGACACCCGATCCACGGTGCTCATTCACGGAGAAAGTGGAACTGGTAAAGAACTCATAGCCCGGGCCATTCATTACAGCAGCAACCGTTCTCACCACCCCTTTATCTCTGTGTCCTGTGCAGCCCTGGTGGAGAGTCTGCTGGAAAGCGAATTGTTCGGCCACGAAAAAGGGGCCTTCACAGACGCCAAGACCCTCAAGAGGGGCAAGTTCGAGTTGGCTGACGGCGGATCCCTTTTCCTGGATGAAATAGGAGAAATAAGCCCTAAGCTGCAGCTAAATCTCCTCAGAGTTTTGCAGGAAAGGGAGTTCCACAGGGTTGGGGGCGAAGAAGCCATCCGAGTTGATGTCAGAATCATAGCAGCCACCAACAAGAACCTGGAGCAGGCCGTGCGGGAAGGCAGCTTCAGAGAGGATCTTTATTACAGATTAAATGTTATCTCCATTCACCTGCCCCCCCTTAGGGAACGCAAGGAGGACATACCTTTGCTGGTGAACCATTTTGTGGAAAAATTCAACATGGAATCGGGAAAGCATGTGGGGGGGGTAAGCGAAGAGGTCTTGCAGATTCTCATGGAGCATGACTGGCCCGGAAACGTGAGGGAATTGGAAAATGTAATAGAGAGGGCCGTGATAATTAACAGGGGGGGTGTCATTCTGCCCGAGGATCTTCCACCATATCTGCTCCGACACCCCGCCTTGAGTCAGGCTCCGGAGCTGCTCATCCAGCAGGCCCAGCCAGGACAGATGACTCTTCAGGAGGTGGAAAAGGCCTACATCCAGAACGTGCTTGAGGAAACAGGCTGGAACATAAAACGCACAGCCAGGATCCTGGGAATAGATCGCTCCACTCTCTATGCCAAAATAAGAAGGTACGGACTCAGGCAGGAAGAGGAGCAGGACAAAAACGGTACCCGATGATCTTGTATGCCAGCTTGGCGGCTATGAAAGAAGAGGACTCCAGCCCTGGCCTTGGACAAAGCTCCACCAAATCCGCCCCCACCACTTCAAACCTCTTAAAGATCCTGCGCAAGACATCCAGGATCTCGTACCATCCGAAGCCTCCGGGTTCAGGGGTTCCTACTCCTGGCATCAGGGCCGGATCCATTACGTCCAGGTCCAGGGTCAGATACACTGGGCCTCGAACCGACTCCAGAGCCCTTTCAAGCCAAAGCGGATCTCTTTGACGCTGGATATCCAGCACAAGAGGCCACCCCTTTTCTCTGGCCAGATCCATCTCCTCCCGGTCCAGGGCCCTGACTCCTATTTGGAGTGCCGGACAGATTTCCCTGATCCTCCTCATGACGCAAGCGTGATTGTACGGAGTCCCCTCGTACTGGTCCCTAAGGTCCGCATGTGCGTCCAGCTGTATCACGGTAAGCCTCTCATGAAGCCTCTTGGCTGCCCTGACCAGAGCCAGGCTCACCGTGTGCTCCCCTCCAACCGCCAGGAGGAATTTTCGGTCCCAAACGATCCTGGAGGCCACCTCCTCGATGGCTGCCAAACACCTCTGGGCAGAACCTGCACTCAAATCCGGTGGTTCCAAGGTGTGGATCCCAGCCCGAAAACTTTCCCAATCCAATTCTTCGTCATAAAACTCCAGTGCTACAGAGGCCCTCAGAAACTCCTTTGGTCCCAAGGAGGTGCCTTTGATAAAAGTGGTGGTTGCCTCATAAGGCAATGGCAAGACCACGGCCTGGGAATTTTCGTATTCGCAGAAACCAGGCTCCAGATTACCGAAGCAGATTTTCTCCATGATCTAAAGACCTCTAACTGGAATCATTTGCCAAGGCCCTAAGCGCCCGAGCTGAGCCTCAAGTCCCGGTAAAACTAGCCTTTTGGGGTTTTAACCAAAGACCTGCCCCAAAGAAGAAAACAGTTTGTATCTGTGGGCAAATCAGTTCATCCTGGAATGTTGGCAAGCCAGCCAGCATGATTGCTGCCCCAAGCTCTCTCAAGCCTGGCAGTGCAAGTCCCGGCAATCCACTGGCTTTGGCGTACAATGGGGCTATACATTGCCATGAGAGCAAGAGACCTTGCTTTCCCACTACGGAGTGTGCTTCTTGCCCAACCATCTAGAATTGGGATCCAGCCGCCTCCATGAGCCTTGTGCAGGGGCTTTTCTCAAGGCACATAGATGGCCCCTGCCACCACAGTGGTCCAAAGGCCGTTCTTGTCTCCTATGGCTGTCTGGGTGATGTTCATGGACTTTACTATCTTACCGTTTATCTTCCAAATCTCTTTTTTCTCGTCGTAGCTGGCATCAGGGTCAAAATCCACTCCCAAGGTGGTGGCCAACATGTATGCAGCCAGGTCCTCTGCATAATCACCGGCAACCTTGGTGGTCTGCCCAAAGCTCTTATGCTCCGACAAATACCCGTACTGCTCGGGATCCTTAGGGATTGCCAAGCCTACCGAGGCTGCTATGAGCCTATGAGGCTCGTCGGTGGCGTTCTCACTGAGCACGCAGAAGACCACCTGCCCTGGCCTGAGATGGGAAAGCCCCTTTTTTACCGAAACCAAGCGGCAGTGGGGTGGAAATATGCTAGAGACTTTCACCAAATTGAAAGGCGCTATCTTGGCATTTCGAAGAGCCGCCTCGAAACTGGCCAGCTTTTCCTTGTGCCGGCCTACCCCTTTTGTTAGGAAGATCTTGCTGGGTACGAAACTAAGTCCCTGTAGCATGGTATACCTCTTAAGCTTTGTGCGTACACCTAAATTTTTTAAGTATAGTTCGCCTCTGCAGCTTTAGTCAATCAACTGTTTTCAGCTCAATCCACAGGCATCCATGTAAAAACAGGGCTCATTTCAGGGGAATCAAGTCCAGAAAAAGAAACCTCCCCCCTTCCCTTTCCACAACAGTGCCCTTTTGGAATCCTATCTGCTTTGTAAACAAGGGTCCCCCATACACGAAGCTATGAAATTCTCCGTTTTCGCCACAGGGGTCCACTCCCTGGGGCAACAAGGCAAGCAAATCTTCGTTCACCTCTTTGCCCAGAAAAGACCCATCCAGAAACTGTGTGTCCACGCAGGTGATGATTGCTTTGAACCCCCGGCTGGAAAGCTCCCTAACGGCCTGGGAGGTGTCTTTTCCCCAGAGGGGGAAAAAACCCTCCATGCCCACCCTGGCCAGGTTTTCTTCCCTGTAAGTTCTAAGGGATTCCAGAAAGATGTCCCCGAAGGCCACATGTCGAACCCCCTTTGCCCAAAACTCTCTCAGTTTTTCGGCCATCTTGCGCTCATATGTTTCATTGGGATCCTCGGCTCCCAGCCATATGATCTCAAGGGGTAGACCCAGGCTATTGGCCTGCTCCAAGAGAAGTTGTCTTCTCACACCGTGC
The DNA here is from genome assembly GCA_037481695.1 of bacterium. NCBI lineage: Bacteria > bacterium. Next base: position 20,440 of record JBBFLE010000009.1, read on the forward strand.
ATGCTGACCCTGTTATACGGAAGGGTCACGGTGGTAAGCAACCCCACCACATCCCAATCCTTTGTTCCCATGAGAAAATCGAGCGCCATTACACTGTCTTTCCCGCCGCTCCAGGTAAGTACAATTTGCCTGGCCATTCTAGGATCTCCTTGCTGCCTTCTGGACATGGATCCAGGTTTTCCTTTGGGCCACCCCAAAGAACATCTGACAGGCCCTTGGGGAGGAAGCAGCCTCTCTGCTTGCAGCCCGAGCCCCAAGGGCCCTGGTCCGTGTGGATGAACTAGCCTCCCAGAGCATAAAGGAAGAATCCAACTGATTCCAGAGCTGACCAGATGAAGATCAAGAAGTGATCCCCCTTAAGTGTTTTGCAGCCTTTGGGGCAAGCATGAGGATCAAAGCAGTCTTTGGGATTCTTGAAACCTTGCTTGATGATCCTTTGACCCAGGGATAAGATGGCCTTGGCAGAACTGCCCCGGCGAGAAACCTTCATAAAGGAGCAAGCAAGACGGCCATGCCCAGGCTCTGGCTCAAAAAAGGGAGGGAAAAGGGAATCAAGAGCGGGTATCTGTGGATCCACCCCTCTGATGTGGAACGGATCTCATCTTCAGCACAGGACGGAGCTGCTTTGGATGTAATGGATTCCAAGGATCGCTTCTTGGGTAGAGCCTTGCTTAACAGAAACTCTCCCATCCTGGCAAGGCTTTTTAGCCGCAAACGCACCCCATGGGACAAACAACTGCTTAGGGAAAGGCTCTTGAAGGCAGTTCAACATCGTAAGGCATGGGGTCTGGATCTCTCGGCCAGCAGGATTGTCTTCGGGGAGTCTGACGGTATCCCTGGCCTGGTGGTGGATTCCTATGGATCAGTAGCTGTGGTGCAGATAACCCATCCTGCCCTGGAACCCATGAGAAAAGATCTGGCCGGGTTCTTGGAACAGATCCTGGGGGTAAGTGTGGTATATGAGCGAAGCGATACGCCCACAAGAGCCCAAGAAGGCCTTGAACCCAAAACAGGGCCCATTCTGGGAGAACTGCCCGGAGAGATTTGGATCAGAGAAGGGGGGCTCATGGTAAAGGTGGATGTGGAAAGAGGCCAGAAAACAGGGCATTACCTGGACCAAAAGCGCAACAGGCTGCTTGTGGGTCCCATGGCCAGAGACCGCCAAGTGCTGGATCTTTTCTGCTACACAGGGGGCTTCGGACTGCAGTGTCTGGCAGCAGGGGCAAAACAAGTTGTTTTTGCAGACTCCTCGGGCTCGGCCTTGGAACTGGCCAAGGCCAATGTGGAAAGACTGGGCCTTTCCTGGCGCTGCCAGTTTGTGGAATGCAATGGCTTTGATCTGCTTCGTCAAATGGAGAGGCAAGGAAGGAAATTCGGCATGATATGTCTTGATCCTCCGGCCTTTGCTCACTCCAAGACATCCCTGCCAGGTGCCACCAGAGGCTACAGGGAACTAAACCTCAGGGCTTTCAAGCTCCTAGAACCGCATGGGATCCTGGTTAGCTCCTCTTGTTCCTCCCATCTCCCTGTGGGCTTGCATCTTCAGATTCTTCTGGAGGCCTGCCTGGATGCAGGTCGGGAGGCCCTTCTGCTTTACCAATGGGGGCAGGACCTGGATCATCCGGTAATGCCCGGCCATGCTCCTTCCCGTTACCTCAAATGTCACGTGATGCAGGTCCTGGATCCCTTCTAGATCGCATGATTCACCATGAGGCAATGGACACTGCTCCCCCCACAGCATATGCTGGGATGAACTCACTCTTGTTGCGATCCATCCTGAGCTTGCCCATGGGCCCCTTGCCCGATTTGGCCTGAGAATCAGCAGAGCACACCATGGACTGGGGGCGTAGTTTCCATATCACCCATTGCTGGGGCATGAACACTGCCAGTGGCTGATTACACACATTCCTTTGGATCTGCTTATTCACTGGCACTCCAGGGCACGGGCCACCTCATCCCTCTGGAAACATGGAAAAACTGTTGGGCTGCCATGCTCCAGCACCATAACCTCCCTGGAATTCTCTGTAAACTCTCCTATTTCGAAGACCTCTATCCCTTGGGCCAAGATGGCACCCTTTACCTTTTCAAACGTGGAACTCTCCACTGCCAACAAAAGGGCTCCTGAGGCCAGAACTCCCATGGGATCCAAATCAAGGACCTCACAGACCCTTTTGGTTTCAGGAAGCACTGCTATGGCATCCTTTCTGAGCAAAAGCCCCAGCCCGGATGATTCGGCCATCTCCCACACAGCGGTGGCAATGCCTCCTTCGGTGGGATCGTGCATGGCATTGACTCCCCCTGTCTCACATGCAGCCAAGGCTTCTTTGACCACACTGATCCCAGGGCTGCGCAACAGGGCCTCACAGCGTTTCAGTTCCTTTGCTTTGAGCTTGCTTTTCAGGCCATGATGCTCCCTGGCCAAGACCGAAGTGCCTTCTATGGCAATCCCTTTGGTAAGCAGGAGTCTGTTGCCTGGCTTGGCTCCGTCGGATCTGACAATCCCCCATGGGCCCACCTGCCCCAACATGGCTCCCACCAAAATGGGCCTGTCCAGCCCCAAGGTGATCTCTGTGTGCCCTCCGCACAAGCTGACTCCCAGTTCCTGGCAGGCCTCATGGATCTGAGAGAAAATAGCCTCCACCAAATGGGTGTCAGATTTCTTCTCCGGGAGCAAAACCGTGGCCAAAAACCATCTCGGGATCCCCCCCAGACATGCCAGGTCATTGGCATTTACATGAACTGCATACCAGCCGATTTCCTCCGAGGCAAATGTGATAGGGTCGCTCTTGGCTACCAAAAGCCCCTTTTCAAGGCTCAAAACAGCAGCATCCCGGCCTATTCCTGGGCCCAGCACCAATGCCGGATCCTTACTGCCATATCTCTCCAGAAGTCCCTTGAGCAAAGCTGGGGGAAGTTTTCCGGTTGCAAGGAAACTGTTCTGTTTAACCTGTTTCATCTGTACCTCTTGTGATTGCAGATTTTCCGGTCAAAACCTGCGCTTATACACTCAGGGCGCAACACCCATTCCCATCAGTGTAGCTTTCTTCATCCGGATCATTGAGCACAAGCATTTAGATCAGCAGCCACGCCCCCAACGCCTCGCACCTGGACCCATCCCCCAAGCCTGGCCAGCTAATAAACTCTTCTACACATTGGTGGTGTAAGAGGGTAGCCTCTCGCTCAGCAGGCTCTCTGCAGCATTGGCCAAGAGCTCATCCCATGAATGGTCTGTGGCCATGATTCTCATCTTTATGATCCTGTAAGGCACATTTTCCAGCAATGCAGCAAGGGTTTCTTGTTCCACCTGGCCGGTATTTTGGTTTAGGACCCAGAAGCATTGTCCGGGATCCAGGGGGTTGTCTGGCCTGGGGTCATGGGAGGCCAGATCCACAACGAAATTAAGTCCCTTGGTGGAGGCGGGCAGCTTTTCACGGATGAGCTGTTGGATCCTCTGGCGGTTCTCAGGATCCCTTCTCAAGAACAGATCCGCCAGAGGGCTGCTGCGGTCCCTTGCATCCAGATAAAAGGTTCTCTCATAAGCTGTCACCCACTGCCTTTTTCTCTGGAGGATCTCGGCCCAGGCCTCTCCCAGATCCCTCAATCTCTTCACCCGGCTTGCAGCCCACTGCCTTACCTTTTCAAACAGTGAATATTCTGTGAGCTCCAGGTATTTATTTGGGTCTTCCAGAGGGGAAAGAGGAAGCAGCTCCCTCATGGTGTTGGCGAAGATCGCTTGGATTGAAAGATCCAAGGCCCTTGTGGTTCTGTGGTAATAAATGGCTTGGAACAGGTTGATCCTGGCCTGGAGGAATTGTTGCAAGGCTGCCAGGCCATAGGAGCTGTAGGTCACTCCTTTTTCGGTCACAAAGCTGTAATGCAGGATCCTTTCCATGTCTATGGGATCCCTGGAAAGACCGCTCATGTATGCATCTCTTCTCACAAAATCCAGACTGTCCACAGTGAAAATACCGCTGGAGAAAAGCACTCTGAGCACCTTTAGCCAAGCCGGAACCTCCTGTGCTTCTTCTTGCCCCCAAGAGGGCCTTTTTATGAGATAAGCAACCCAGTGAGGCTCCAGGACTTCCCCGGAGGAGAATGTTCCGGAAGGCGATCTGTTAATGGAGCGTATTAGCTCAGAGAGGATTTCCTGTATCAGGAATCCTCCCACTACCTCATGGTTGATGCCCCAACGAGGCTCCAGGTACTCCGAGTCGAACATGTGGCTGAAGGGGCCGTGTCCCAGATCGTGCAGCAGCCCGGCAACCCTCATGAGGGACTCCACCATGGCCTTGGAGGGGGTCTCGGGAAAGCAATGGGAAAGACCTTCCCAAAGGTGAGAGGCGAACCTTCCGGCCACGTGCATTGCACCCAAGGAATGCTGAAAACGGCTGTGTTCCGCCGATGGGTAAACCCAGAAGGCACTTTGAAGTTGATGAATATACCTGAGTCTTTGCACCCAAGGGTTGTCTAAAAGGGCTTCCTCGGTGGCCTTCTCTTGAAGGCCAGCAACAGGGCGACAGTAGTGAATGTATCCATGGATGGCATCTGAGATGATGCCCACCCCTTCATAAGGCCTCGGATCCTTTGTGCCGCGGGGCAATCTGCCCTCAGCCATATCTGCCCTCTTGAGAGCTATGAAATCTAGCAGTACACCCTAGCCCAGATTATCTCCCCAGGATCCTTGAGGTTGGAAAGTATTCACCCAAGGCTCCCCTAGCTTTACCCACCTACAGGCCTGGACCTGGCAAAGACCCGGCAGGGGAATCAGGGTGCACTTGAACATGAATCAGTTCATTTCAGGATATGGTGAAGAAAGAATCTTTTCTCCCTGGACCACTACCATGGACTGAATCCTCTCAAGGGTTTTCCTGGGAATGGACTTGACCCTTGAGAGATCCTCGGGAGATTGGAAACCTCCCCTTTGTCTTCTTTCCTGCACCACCCTTTTTGCCAGACCCGGGCCTATTCCTGGAAGGAGAAGAAGATCCCTTACTCCAGCACGATTTAGATCCATGGGAAAGCCCAATAGAAACTTATCCGACTCCCTCATCTGTCCTATGCTGGGGGCTCCATTGCCCTCCAGGCTTTGGAAATCTAAACAGCTCCATTGCTCCAAAATCACATCTTTCACAGGGCCTTGAGCATTGTGTCCCAGGGAAGCCAGGAAATCCCCCAGTCTGGTTAAGCGATCCACACTGTGAACCCCATCAGCCTTTCCAAGACCTTTTACCTGCACGTACATGCATTGCCCAAAACATTCCCTTTCGGGTCTTGGATATGAAGACCCCTCCAGCTCTGGCAAAATCGTAGCCACCAGAGCCGTGATAAGAGCCAACCAGAATCCACCTCCCAACCTGGCATAGAACTTCTTCACTGCTCGGTTTCCACCAGGGGAGGGGCCTCCCTGGCTGACCCCTCCTCCAGCCCAAAGGCCTTATGAAGCACTCTGACCGCCAGTTCCTTGTACTTGGCCTCTATGACGCAGGAGATCTTTATCTCAGATGTGGAGATCATCTGGATGTTTATTCCCTCTGATGCAAGAGCTGAAAACATCTTGGAGGCCACACCAGAATGGCTTCTCATGCCAACTCCGATTATGGAAACCTTGGCTATATTGGTATCAGAGTTTACCCCCCGGGCCCCCAAATCCATTGCCACCTTTTCCACGATACGCACTGTTCTTTGTACGTCGGCCTCGGGCACCGTAAAGGTCAGATCCGTGAAACCCTCTTCGCTGACATTCTGGACGATCATGTCCACTACTATGTTTTCCTGGGCAAGGGGTCCGAAGATCTTGGCCGCCACTCCGGGAGTGTCCGGCACCTTCTTGATGGTAATCTTGCCCTCATCTGTTCGGTAAGTGATGCCAGCCACCACTACCCTTTCCATGTCCTGATCCTCTGCCACAACCATGGTCCCTTCCTCCTCGGAAAAGCTGGAACGAACATGAATCGGCACATTATATTTCATGGCGAACTCCACAGATCTTGTCTGTAACACCTTTGCCCCAAGGGAAGCCATTTCCAACATCTCCTCATAGGAGATGCGATCTATCTTTCTGGCTTCTGGGCAGATGTTGGGATCTGTGGTGAAGACCCCCTTGACATCAGTGAAAATCTCGCAGAGATCCGCCCCCAGGGCTGCCGAAATAGCCACTGCCGTAAGATCAGATCCACCCCTTCCCAAGGTGGTTATGTTTCCATCCTGGTCTATGCCTTGGAAGCCTGCCACAACCACTACACGGCCTTCATCCAGCTCTTTCTTGAGTCGGCTTCTGTCAATGCTTCTGATCCTGGCCGTGGTATAGTTGCTGTCCGTGAATATCCTGACCTGATGGCCTAGAAGGGATATGGCCTTGTATCCCATGGCCTCCAGCACAATGGCCAAGAGGGAAGAGGTCACCTGTTCGCCTGTGGCCACCAGCACATCCACTTCCCTCTGGGAAGGCTCAGAGGCTGCCTTCTTGGCCAGAGCCAACAATCTGTCCGTCTCTCCGGCCATGGCAGAAACCACCACCACAACTTGATGACCCTGTTCTCTGGTCTTGGCCACCCTTTGAGCCACGTTTCTGATACATTCCAGGTTAGCTACTGATGTTCCTCCAAATTTTTGAACAATTAGAGCCAATTACCCCCTCCTTTTCCTTTTCTTGTGAGACTTGAGAGCCTCTCTTAGACCATCCAGCAACTCCTCGTACCTCTGTCCCCATGCTCTAAAGCTTATTTGCCTGGTTCTTGGGCCTGTCACAAGAAATTCCACATCCAGACGCTTCACCGGAAGCCAGTCCAGCCACCTATCAGCCCACTCTATGACGCAGACCCCATTGCTATAAAAATACTCCTCTAGTCCCAATTCCTGGTCCGGAACTCCCGCTGCAAGCCTGTAGAGGTCCACGTGGTACAAAGTAAGCCTGCCCCCTACGTACTCGTGTATCAAAGCAAAGCTAGGACTGCAGACCCCTTCCGAAGCAGGTACTTCCAGTCCCTGTGCCAGTCCCTGAACAAACCTGGTCTTCCCAGAGCCCAGCTCCCCTCTTAGGGCCAATACAGCCCCTGGGTCCACCAGATGGCCCAGTTGAGCCCCCAGGAACCTGGTAAAAGCTTCTGAGGGGCTCGTTACACACAAGCAGGGCTTCTCATGCATAGAGAGCACACTCCTGCTTTGTGGCTCGAGGCCAGCTCCTCAAAATCTTTCCCTGTAATATCCTCTCTAGGGCCTCTGGAATCAAGGGTAGCAGATCTGTGGCTACAAGCCCCCTCTTCCCCTTGGCAGCAGCCCACTCATCGGCCACAAGACCGTGTACATAGGCTCCAAGGCTCATGGCTTCAAAGGGGTGCAGGCCCTGGACCAGCAGACCCCCGATAATACCGCTTAGAACATCCCCCATGCCACCAGAGGCCATGGCCGGGTTTCCGGTGGGCACAAACCTGAGCCTGCCCTGGGGATCTGCCAGGATTGTGCCTGCCCCCTTCAAGACAACATAGGATGAGCTTCTTTGCGAGAGCTCCAAGGCTGCCTTTATCCTGTCCGATTGAACCTGTGCAGTGCTGGTGGAAAGAAGCCTGGCAGCCTCGCCCGGGTGAGGGGTCAAGATCCTCACACCTTGGGCCTGTCTTAACAACTCCGGGTTACCGGCCAGAGCATTGAGTCCGTCTGCATCTATCAGCATGGGAAGGCTGACCTTTGTGACCAGCTGCCTGACCAATTCAGGGGTTTCCCCCATGGTGGATATTCCTGGTCCCAGGACCAAGCCGCTTTTACCCTCGAGAGCCCTCAAAATCTCACTGCATGCTGCCATTGAGAGGCTTTGCTCAGGCCCTTCGGATAGAGGGAGGGTCATCACCTCGGTGAGCCTGGCCTCCATGGCCAAATTAAGGCTTCTGGGCAGGGCCATGCTCACGAGCCCTGCTCCCACCCTAAGGGCTGCCTCAGAAGCCATGACTCCTGCTCCGGTCTTTCCTGGAGAACCTGCCACAACCAGTAGATGCCCGAATTGCCCTTTGTGAGCCTGAGATGACCTAGGCGGCAGCAACCCACAAAGCATCTCCGGCTCCAGGAGTTCAGCCTTCAGAGAGATCTTTCTCAAAGCCCCAGCCGGAATTCCTATGTCCACCACGTAAAGCTCGCCGCAAAGCTCCCTGCCTGGATAAAGAAAATGTCCCAACTTTGGAAGTCCGAAGGTGACTGTCACCTGGGCCTTGACTGCCACACCCAAAGCTCTGCCAGTGTCCGAACACAGGCCTGATGGAATATCCACCGAAAGCACAGGCACATTGCTTGCGTTTACCTTCTCTATGATGCTTGCCAGGGGGTCCCTGACCTGGGCCTTGAGACCGGTGCCCAACAAGGCGTCCACCAAGAGCCCAAAAGAGCCTAGGGTGAGATCCAAGCCCCCCATTTCCCCACCGGAGCCAAGATGTCTCATGCTGCCGCCGGTTTTGAGGAAAATCTCCATGGAGACTCTGGCATCCCCTGACAATTCCTCTGGATGAGCTGCCAGAATTACCTCTACGGATGCCCCCTGATCTTTGAGATACCTGGCAACAACAAAGCCGTCACCCCCGTTGTTACCTTTACCGCAAAGAACCGCTATCTTTTCTTTCTTCCACTGGGGAAAGCGTTTTCGCAACACGCACAGAACACCCCTTCCCGCATTTTCCATCAACACCAGCCCAGGGATCCCGATCTCCTCTATGGCATAACGGTCCAAGGCTCTCATCTCCCCAGCGCTCACCAAATACATTCTCACTTTCCCCCTACCAGCTCACAAAGCTTGCATCCATCTTGTAGAGAGATTGCCACAGCTTGATCATGGTCTTCAACCCGCCTAGGGCTAAAACCATCCTAAGACCCTTGTTGGGGACCTACAGACACTGCGGGCTGATGGGACGAACCAGGCTATGCTCTCGAAAGCTCTGCCCTGGAATCAGGAAAAGATCTGGGAGAGCCCTGGATCAAGACCATGGCCACGGCAAGACCTGCCTCGTGTGAAATGGAGACCAAGAAACTCTTCCCTCCCAACTCCTCCACTACTTCCAAGGCCCTGCCCCTGACCCTCAGGTGAGGGGGCTTGCCTTGCTCCCTGAAAACCTCCATGTCCAGCCAACTGACCCCCTGGGCCAGCCCAGTGCCCAGCGCCTTGAGAAAAGCCTCCTTTGTTGCGAACACACCTGCCAGGCACTCTGCCTGGTTGAGCCTCTGGCAACAGTGGCTGATCTCAGAGGGATGAAACAACCTGCCCAGCAATCTCTCCCCGAAACGATCCAGGCTCCTTTGCAGCCTGGCCACCTCCACCATGTCAATCCCAGCACCCAGGATCATCCCCGCACCAGTTCCAACATTTCCCTCACAGCTCTTTCCATTCCCACCAAGACAGCCCTGGCCACTATGCTATGTCCAATGGAAAACTCCTCTATTTCCTTGATCTGAGTCAAGGGCTTTACGTTTCTGTAATCCAGGCCATGGCCCGCATGAACCTCAAGCCCCAGCTCCCAGGCCATCCTGGCTGCAGCCTCTATGCGCTTGAACTGCTCTTCCTTGAATTTCCCAGGCGCTGCCTCGGCATAACTGCCTGTGTGTAGCTCTACCACCTGGGCTCCTGCCTGCAGGGCTGCTCCAATGGATTGTTCATCAGGATCCACAAAAAAGCTTACCCGCATCCCAGCTTCCCTCATGACAGAGGTGACTCTTCTCAGGTGAGAAGCCTGCTCCACCACCCTTAGCCCCCCTTCGGTGGTTAGTTCCTCTCTTCTCTCAGGCACAAAGGTTACCATATCCGGCCGCACTTCCAGGGCTATGTTGATAACTTCATCCACTGCTGCCATTTCCAGGTTAAGATGGGTCTTGAGGGTCTGCCTCAGAAGCTTCAGGTCCCTGTCCTGTATGTGCCTTCGGTCTTCCCTAAGATGGACTATGATACCGTGGGCACCTGCCAGCTCGGCCAGTAGGGCCGCAGCCACTGGGTCAGGCTCGGATCCCCTGCGAGCTTGTCTGACCGTGGCTACATGATCCACGTTCACCGACAGACGAGCCATCTCACTCTCCTCCTCCCAACTCCTTTCTGACGGTCTCCTCCAATTCCTGGGCTATGTCCTGAATCAGTTTGGCGTCCTCTCCCTCCACCATTACCCGAAGCACCAGCTCTGTGCCCGAGTATCTGACCAATACCCTGCCCTTGCCGTCCAGACGTTCTTTGGCGTCTTCCATGGCATGTTTGAGGGACTCCACTGTTTCCAAGGGCTTTTTCACTGAAACCGCTACATTCTTAAGGACCTGTGGGTAGGGCTCAAAATTGGAAGCCAATTCCGAGAGACTTCGCCCAGAACGAAGAACAAGGCTCAAGACCTGAAGGGCTGTTATCATTCCGTCCCCCGTGGTACTGTGCTCCAGGAAGATCACGTGACCTGATTGCTCTCCCCCCAGGTTATAACCTCCCCTTCGCATCTCTTCCACCACATATCTATCCCCCACAGCGGTTCGAACCAGCCCGATTCCCCGACGGCGAAGGGCCACCTCCATGCCCATGTTGCTCATGACCGTTGCCACCAGGCTCCTGCGGGCCAGCTTTCCCCTGGAATCCAGATCCAGGGCGGCCATGGCCATTATCTGGTCTCCATCCACCACCCTGCCCTTCTCATCCGAGAGGATGACCCTGTCCCCGTCTCCATCCAAGGCAATGCCCAGATGAGCCTTTTCCGCCACAACCGTTCGACACATGAGTTGGGGCCAGGTGGAGCCACACTGGTCATTTATGTTTTCTCCATTGGGTTCCACTCCTATGGGCACCACCTCAGCGCCCAATTCCTCAAGAACCAGTGGAGCCACCTTGTAAGCAGCACCATTGGCACAGTCCACTACTATTCTGAGTCCCTCCAAATCCAGCTCCGAGGGAAAGCTGTTCTTGAGAAAAACCACGTAGCGCCCTCGGGCATCATCCACCCTGTAGGCCTTTCCCACCTGAGAGGCAGTGGGACGAACTCCTTGGGTTTCCCCGAATCTGACAAATGCTTCGATCTGGTCCTCCATCTGGTCTGGCAACTTGAATCCATCTGAGGAGAACAGTTTTATTCCATTGTCTTGGTAAGGGTTGTGAGAGGCGGAAATCACCACTCCGGCATCGGCCCTCATGCTGCGGGTCAAGAAGGCGATTCCTGGAGTTGGAAGAGGTCCCACCAGTAAAACATCCACTCCCATGGAACAGATCCCAGAGGCAATGGCGTTCTCCAACATATATCCAGAGAGGCGGGTGTCCTTTCCTATTATTATTCTGGCCCTGTGACCCGACTTACCCCTGAAAAGTGCGGCAGTACCCTTGCCGATCTTCAAGGCTGTCTCCACGGTCATGGGCTCTATGTTGGCCACCCCTCTGACTCCATCTGTTCCGAACAGCCTTTCAGAAGGCATGACTTGCTCCATGTTCCAGCTCCCGTACCAGAAACACCAAAGCGGGCCCCTTCACTGGGACTCCAAGCTCACATTCACCCTTGGCGGTTCGATTCTGGTTACCCGGACCCCCTGCGGTGCACTCACTGACACGGCCACTGTATGTTTGCCTGCTGACAAGCCTTGCACAACCACCGTGGCTTGAAGGTCCGTTTCTTTGAGTGTTTCAACAATGTGTAAGGGTCCCTTGACCATCACCATCACTTCCTTGGGCTCCAGCTCAAAGTTAACATCCTGCTGGGCCACGCGCACCACCACATGTTCTATGGCCCTTTCCATCTGGAGAGGAACCACCTTCACCTTCACAGAGACCTTTGTGGGGGAGATGCCGACCAGATGAAGACCTTCCAGCTCGAGGCCTACCTTTTCTTCCAGGTCTGAGGTAGCCTGGGCAATGCTCACTGGCCTAGTCCTTACCTCGGATAGCCCCATCAGCTCGCTTTCTCCACCTCGCAACAAAACCTTGGGAGGCTCCACAGAGACATTTTCTATTCTGTAGCCATAGCCCACATCCCCTGTGATCTGGGGCACAACCGTCAAGGACACCTCCCTGAGAGGTTCCAGCTTGAGGTCCAGAGTGGTAGGGGTCACCCGTATCACCTCCACTCCACGCGGAATGGGAATGCTGTCCGGAAGTATCCTGATGGTGGTCCAGCCAACTCCCACGCCTTTGAGGTCCACTGTTCTGCGGACATCCCTGGCCGAGAGAGTTCTAAGCAAGGTTCTGGGGCCCTGCACCAGAACCGAGAGATTCGAGGGCACTTCGCTCACCACTACGGCCTTTTCCGGGATGTTTATGAGTTCCAGCGGCACTGTTAGCTGCATCTGTCCGTGCTTCTCACCTATGACTACAGCCCAAAGCACAACGGCAAAGACCAGAGAAAAAATCTTGGCCAAGAGATTCTCTAGGATGAGAGCCCTGAGTCTCATTGCCCGGCCTCTTGGGCATTTTGCCCTTCTCTTTGGGGAAGCTGCCCTTGTTGTTTGAACTCGGGGCTCAGCCGCACCACATCATACAAGAAGCCTCTTAATTCCAGGGGCGTCATTTCCTCATGAAGCCTTCCATGCCAGGCCACCGAGATCTTCCCCCTTTCCTCTGAGACCACTATGACTGCTGCATCACTCCTTTCGCTCATGCCCAAAGCGGCCCTGTGTCTTGTTCCAAGGGTCTTGCGAATGGTTGGAGAGGTTGTCAGGGGCAGGAGGCAGCCGGCGGCAGCTATGCGGCCCCCTGAGATGATCATGGCTCCGTCGTGCACAGGGGAAGATTGCATGAAGATACTTTGAATCAGCTCCCGACTCACCCTGGCGTCCAGAGCAACTCCCTTTTCCACCACGTCCCTAAGACCTGTCTCACGCTCCAGAACCAGAAGGGCACCTATCCTTCTTTCTGCCAGCCATGTGGTGGCTGCCACCACCTCTTCTATGACCTGAGGCTGCAGATATCGCTTGTGCGTCCACCAGCTTGGCTGGGAGCCCACCTGGGCAAGCCCCCTGCGTATTTCATCCTGAAAAAGAATGAGTATGACCAGGATCAGGTAGTCTAGGAAGTGGTTCAAAAGCCAATTCAGGGTAAGCAGGTTACCCCACCTAGAGAGGAAGTAGGCCCCACCCAGGACCGCAAACCCAAGTAAAATCTGAGCAGTCCTTGTTCCACGGATCAAAAGAATTATTCGATAGATCACAAAAGCCACAAGCAGGATGTCCAGAGCGTCCTGCCATCTTGCCGAAGCCAATATTTGCTCAAGCAAGGCTATGGCTCCCCTCGAAAAATAATTCCCCTCTTGCGGCACCTCATTGAGGGCGGGCTGAGTAACCCGATGGCCCCCTTCCGCCGGAGCCGTGTCAATGACCCGTCAAGGTGCCCTCATGACAGCATCGGTCACCCTGACCACTGCAACCATGCGCGCCACATCATGCACCCTCACTATGTTCGCCCCATTACAAATCCCAAGCGCTACGGTGGCTGCTGTGCCATCTTCCCTTTGGTCCACGTCCGCACCGAGTATCTTGCCGATGAAAGACTTGCGGGATGTGCCGATCAGTATGGGCCTTCCCAAAGAACGAAACTTGGACAGATTCTTCAAAATGGTCAAATTGTGTTCCAGAGTCTTGCCGAATCCGATTCCTGGATCAACTATTATCTGCTCCGCAGCGACCCCGTAAGACATGGCCCACTGTATCCTTTGATTCAAGAAATCCAGGATCTCTCCCACCACATCTTCATACCTTGGATCCAGCTGCATGTCCTTGGGGGTTCCCAACATGTGCATCAAGATCACAGGCACATTTTGTTCTGCCACCAGCTTGACCATCTGGGGGTCGAAGCGCAAGGCGGAAATGTCATTGAGAATGGCAGCTCCGGCCTCCAAGGCCCTAGCCGCCACTTCTGACTTATAAGTGTCTATGGATATGGGGACCTGGATTTCGCTGGCCAAGGCCTCTATTACAGGGATGACTCTCTTTATCTCCTCTTGTGCTGAGATGGGCTCGGATCCAGGACGGGTGGATTCACCCCCCACATCTATTATGTCTGCTCCTTCTTTGGCCATCTTCAGACCGTGCTGGATGGCTTTCACTGGATCGTAGAAACGCCCCCCGTCTGAAAAAGAGTCTGGGGTGACGTTAAGGACCCCCATTACCAGGGTTCTGCTGGAGCAGTCCAGTTCTTGATCCCTAAGGCGAATCACACCCTTGAAGCCTTTCAACACTGCTGGCTCCTTTGGCCCCAGGCCCCTCAGGCTGCCCGTGAGCCTTCCTTACAGGCTGGTCTTACTTCTGGACTAGGAAGAGGCCTCGGCTGTGCCCAAGACTCTGCCGGCGGTTTCCTGCGATACCTTAACTTCATTTCCCTCTTGCAGGATCGCCTGGAGTTCTTTGGCATCCAATACTTCTTTTTGTAGCAGCTCCCCAGCCAGCCTGTGAAGTGTCTCCAGACGCTCCTTAAGGAGCCCCAAAGCCTTCTCATAGCAGGACTCCACTATCCGGCGCACCTCACTGTCAATGAGACGGGCGGTCTCCTCGCTGTAATCTCTGTGACGAGCCAGCTCTCTACCCAAGAAAATAGCCTCTTCCTTCTGCCCGTACGTGAGGGGACCCAGCGCCTCGCTCATTCCCCACTCACAAACCATCTTGCGGGCCAGTTCGGTGGCTCTTTCCAGGTCATTGCCGGCTCCTGTGGTGTGGTCTTTGAGGACTATCTCTTCGGCTGCCCTGCCCCCCAAGAGTACCGAGATCCTGTTGAGGAGATACTGCTTGGGGTACGTATGGCGCTCGTCTATGGGGAGCTGCTGTGTGAGCCCCAGGGCCCTTCCCCTGGGAATTATGGTCACCTTGTGCACAGGGTCTGCACCTGGTAGCAGCATGGCCACCAAGGCATGCCCTCCCTCATGGTAGGCTGTACTTCGCCTTTCCTCCTCATTGATGATCATGCTCTTGCGCTCAACGCCCATGAGCACCTTGTCCTTGGCCTGCTCCAATTCCTCCATCCCTACTCTTTCCTTGTTTTTTCGAGCGGCCAGAAGTGCTGCTTCGTTCACCAGGTTTTCCAGATCAGCACCTGAAAACCCGGGGGTGCCCCTGGCCAGTACGGCCAGATCCACATTTTCTTCCAATGGGGTCCTGCGCACGTGCACTCTGAGTATTTCCTCCCTACCCTTCACGTCCGGAACAGGAACCACCACCTGCCTGTCAAATCGTCCGGGCCTGAGCAAGGCAGGATCTAACACATCGGGCCTGTTGGTGGCAGAAATCAGGATCACACCCTCGTTGCTTTCGAATCCATCCATCTCCACCAAGAGCTGGTTTAAAGTCTGCTCTCTTTCATCATGACCACCTCCCAAACCAGCCCCCCTGTGGCGGCCCACTGCGTCGATCTCGTCAATGAAAATGATACATGGGGCGTGCTTCTTGCCTTGCACAAAGAGGTCTCTTACCCTCGAGGCCCCCACCCCCACGAACATCTCCACAAAATCCGAGCCGCTTATGCTGAAGAAGGGCACCCCGGCCTCTCCGGCAATGGCTTTGGCCAAGAGCGTCTTTCCTGTGCCTGGAGCCCCCACCAACAAGACTCCCTTGGGAATACGGCCGCCCAGTTTCGTGAATTTCTTGGGATTTTTGAGAAACTCAATGATTTCTTGAAGTTCTTCTTTGGCTTCCTCAACTCCGGCCACATCAGCAAAAGTAACCTTGGCTGGCCCCCCTGTCATGAGCCTTGCTCGACTTTTTCCAAAAGAAAGGGCCTTACCGCCTCCTGCCTGCATCTGCCTCATGAAGAAAATCCATACGCCTATGAGCAAGAGCATGGGAAACCATGAGACCAACACCGTCATGTACCAGGGATTGCTCTCCTCTGGTCTTGCCAGAATCCTTACGTTCTTCTGGCGCAACATGGGAACGAGTTGGGGGTCATTGGGGGCATAAGTCCTAAATTCAACCCCGTCACGGAACTTACCCAGGACGTTCTGCCCCTGGATGGTGACTTCCTCCACCTGCCCTGTGTCCACAGCGTACAGGAAGTCGCTGAAGGCCATTTCCCGGTGCGTTCTTCTGGGTTGGTTCCAAAGATTGACCAGCAGCACGACTATCAGCCCCACCACCAGCCACAAGGCCAGGCTCTTGTAAAAATTCTGCTGCGGATTTATGCGATTGGGCTCCATCTTTCTCCTCAATTGTTCCTGTTGAGTTTATAGCACATCCCTGGGGTAAATTCCACTAGAGGGGGCTTCCTAGTTTGAATTGACACTTGCCCACATCCCAATCCTGTGGGCTGCGGCGGTGAGTTTGGATGCAATTCAGCTCTGGCTCCTTACTCTGGCCAGGAGGAGCCTTCTGGTATTGGGGCCTGGACTTACCCTTTGATCCAGCCTGTATCCCAAAACCCAAATTACCCCTTTTGCATCAGCCAAAACTGGAACCCGCCACCTCTGCCTCCTTGGCACATGAGCATCCACAAGGAGATCCTGAATCTTCTTGCTGCCGCCCAGGCCTTTGGGCCGAAGCCTGTCCCCTGGCATGGGACTTCTAAGAACCAAGGGCTCTTGGATTGTGTCCATGTCCATGAGCATCACCCCTGCCAGCTCCTTGATCAGGCCTTGCTGGATCTCCCAGATATCCCAGTCTATTTGCAGACCTGCCTCTGGAATCATTGTCTGGCCTGGCACATGGACCTTGTAACAGAAAGATCCCTTGCTCAACTCCTCTGCCCTGGCCATGAGCAGGTATTGGCCTGAAACCCCAAATCTTATGTTTCCAGGAAGGTCCAACCACTTTTCAGGTCCCTCCTTGAAGGCCAGGGAATCCATGAGCTCAGCGTGTTCCATGCTAAGTCCTCTGGAATTTCCCCTCAGCTGGGCATAGCTTAATCGCAGCAGTCTAAGTCTGAGCGCCTTATGTACCCCTCTGTAGCTCTGGGAGGAAATGCAAAGCCCACCTTCTGCAGCCCTTTGCACAACCCCTGTCCAAAGCCTTTGGGCCTCTTTTTCCAGGTAGTCCTCTTCCAGGGCACAGAGTCTGGCGGTCCTAACAAGCACATCTCTTATGCCTTCATGGAATCTACTTTTTAACAGGGGGAGCAACTCATTTCTTATCCGAACCCTGAGGAACCTAGAGTCCTCATTGGAAGGGTCTTTTCTGAAACTCAGGGCCTTGTCTTCCAGATAATCCAGAACCTCCTGCCTGCTTACATCCAAAAGCGGTCTTACCATGAGCCCTCTGCCATAAGGCATGGCCGCCATTCCTTTCAGGCCTGTGCCGCGAATCAAGGCAGCAAGAAGAGTCTCGGCCTGATCATCGGCCTGATGTCCAAGGGCTATGGCCTGGGCATCGAACTCCTGGGCCATTTCTTGGAGGAATCTGTAACGGGCTTCTCTGGCAGTTTCCTGAAGAGATCTGCCATGGATCCTCAAAGAACCAGGCTCCACCCGCCTCAAGAAAAAGGGCAGCTCCAACTGCTCTGCCATAGCCCTTGCGAAGATCATGTCTTCTTCTGCGTCTTTGCCTCGCAGCCCGTGGTGCACATGAGCCACTGCCAGCTTCCATGCCCAACTGTAGTGCAGTTCCCAAAGAACCCACAGCAGAGCCACCGAATCGGGCCCCCCGGATACAGCCACCAGGATCCTCTGCCCTGGGTACAAAAGCCGCTGTCTGGAAACGGTCTTCTCCACCTTGGAGGCCAAAGAAGACAAGCAGCCCCTGGAGGCCCCGTGGTTTTCCCTGCTTCCCATCTTGATCCTTTGGCCTCCCGACTCTCAGAACCCCACGTTTTCCAGGGGAAGCCCGAAGGCTTCAGCCACTCCTGGATGAGTGACGGCCCCACAATAAACATTGAGCCCCTTTTGCAGAGCCCTGCTGCGGGACATGGCCTTGAAGATTCCCCGGTCTGCTATGTCCAAGGCATAGGAAAGGGTGGAGTTGGTAAGGGCATAAGTGGAAGTCCGAGGCACGGCCCCTGGCATGTTGGCCACACAGTAATGCACCACCTCATGCACTATGTAGGTTGGCTCGTCGTGGGTGGTGGGCCTGGTTGTCTCGCACATCCCTCCCTGGTCCACGGCCACGTCCACTATGGCAGCCCCAGGTTTCATTTTTTGAACCATCTCCTCTGTGATGAGCTTGGGAGCCTTGGCACCAGGAATGAGCACAGCACCTATGACCAGATCCGCCTTTATCACCTCTTCCTCTATGTTGGCCCGGTTTGACATGACCGTGGTTACATGCCCCTGCATGATGTCTCTCACATAGCCTAGTCTGGTGGGGTTTACATCCAGGATGCTGACCTGGGCGCCTATGCCCACGGCAACATGACAGGCATTGGCCCCCACTATCCCAGCTCCTATGATCACCACCTTGGCAGGCGGTACACCCGAGACCCCGCTTAGAAGCACCCCCCTGCCTCCCTCGCCCACCTCCAGACAACGGGCCCCCACCTGTATGGAAAGCCTGCCAGCCACCTCACTCATGGGTGCCAACAATGGCAAGGAGCCGTCATCCAACTGGATTGTCTCGTACGCTACACCTATGCACTTGGCTTGAATCATCCTCTCGGTCAGCTCTCTGTTGGCTGCCAGATGTAGGTAAGTAAAAAGGATTTGGCCCTCCCTGAGCATTCCATACTCCTCTGGAAGGGGTTCTTTCACCTTTAGAATCATCTCAGATTCACTCCAGATCAGGGCCGGGTCTGAGATGAGCTTGGCTCCGGCTGCCTGGTATTGCTCGTCAGGGATCGCACTTCCCAGCCCGGCCCCCTTTTCCAGAAGTACCGTATGGCCGTGGGAGACAAAGGCCGTGACGCCCGCAGGGGTTATGGCAACCCTTCTTTCCTGCTTCTTGATCTCTTTGGGGACACCCACTATCACGGCTGACCTCCTATGTGTCATTCCTGGTCCTCATGGTCTCCAATGAATCTGACTTCCTCCGGATCAGATCTCTTGGCGTAGACTCTCAAGGCTTCTTCTATGATCTCTTTTGCTCTGTGGGCGTATTGGGCTTCAACCAGGATGGCTCCCCAGCCCCTCTGAAGCACAAAAAGCCCGTCATAGGCGATCTCTTCATGGGTTCTGCAAGTGCAAGGGATGCCCTCAAGCTGCAAAGCCCCAAGGAGTATCTCTGCCTCAAAATGATCTTGTACAACATGTACTTGAACCAAAGCCTGTTGCTCACCGGGATTTACCATATTTGCTTGTCCCCCCTTTGTGAGCATGATATCTTTTCGGAAATGTTAACACAGTTCCCCAGGATGGGCGCAAGGAGGAGCAATAATGTTTCGTAGCTTGTTTTTCCCTTCCTGTGTCAGAGGCAGGCTTTTCCTGGTACAGTTGTTTTGTGTGGCCGCTTTTTTTCTGACACAGGAGGATATCTTGGCCGACCTTCTTCATCTCAAGAGCGGATCGGTTGTAGACATAGGTTGGGATTATCACACAAAGGGAGACAAGCTCATAATCCAGAAGAAGGAAGGAACCATAGCTATTTCCTTGTCCGACGTGGAAAGGCTCCAGAAGACTCAGCCCGTTAGATCCTCTGCCAGTTCCAAAGCTGAGGAAATCCAGCAGTCAACAGAAGAAATGGAACCTGGCAGACCAGCCGGAGAAGATGGCAGAGAAGTTCTCAGAAGGGTCATTCAAGAGGCCCTGGGTTTTCTGGAGCAGCTTGAATCTTCAAGCGAGATTACCGAGGAGATCAAACAAGAAGGGCTCGAAATATCAGAAGTCTGGATTCAAGATACAAGATCCACAATGCAGGGGGATGCTGAGGAAGGGGTAGTGCGCTCTGCTGAGAGTCTCATCAGGATCTTGGAAGATCTCCAGGGGGATCTGCGTTCGGCAATACTGGATCGAGGAAAGGGCAAGGAAGAATCCCTTCGAGAATTGCTGGAGAGGATCTGATTTGGAATATGAGCCTCCATCAAACCCAGGCCAAGGGTCACTGGGAAGGCTTTAACATAGCTTTGGAGAGCCCCGGGGTAGTTCAGACCTTGTTTTTTTGTCCTTGAGAAGGGTTTTGCCCTTCTCTTAGGGCTCTTTTTAGAACTTTTCCGGTGGGGGTTCGGGGAAGCTCATTTACGAAGAAATATTCTTTGGGGCATTTATAGCCGGCCAGCCACTTCCTGCAATGGATTTGGAGTTCTTCTGAAGAAGGAGTGCATGTCTTGGCCCCAACGATGTAGGCCACCACCTTCTCTCCCCAGCGTGGATCAGGAAACCCCACCACCGAAGCTTCTTGAACTCCTGGATGGAGACTCAGAACCTCTTCCACCTCCCTGGGATAAATGTTTTCCCCTCCCGAGATGATCATGTCCTTTTTCCTGTCCACTATGTAGAGATACCCCTCGTTGTCCAGCTTCCCCAGATCCCCTGTGTGTAACCAGCCTCCTTTTAAGGCCTCGGCGGTCTCGTAAGGTCTATTCCAGTAGCCGCGCATGACATTGGGACCACGAACCAGTATTTCGCCCACCTCACCCACAGGAACATCCTGGTCCTTTTCGTCCACGACTCTTACCTCCACGTACGCGTGAGGCTTACCAACACAGGCGTTCTTTCTCAGGAAATCTTTTCCAGGCAGGGTGGTGCAGTATGAGGTGGCCTCTGTCAGGCCGTAGGAATCCACCACGTCGACCCATGGGAACCTCTCCAGGAGTCTTTCCTTGAGCGCCTGGGGAATGATGGTGGCACCTGTGTTAAAGGTCCTCAGGGAACTCAGATCCCATTTCTCAAGGTTGGGAATTTCCATGAGGGCCGTGAGCATGGGAGGCACTGCGGGGACTCTGGTGATCTTTTCCTCCTGGATCAAGCCAAGAAGCTCCATGGGGTCAAATCTGGGTCTCAGCACCACCGTGCCACCCAAAAGAAGGGTTGCGAAACACCCTCCCATGGCTGCGCCGTGAAACAGAGGCAGCCCGTAGTAAACCACATCGCTGCCCGAAAAGCCGCCACTGACCTGTCCATTTACCGCGTTCCAAAGGAAGTTCATGTGCGTGATCACAGCCCCCTTGGGGCGACCGGTTGTACCTGATGTGTAGAGTATGTACAGGTCTTGTTCCAGATGGGGCTCTTGGGGTGGTTCTTCCATGGCCGGGAAGCTTGCCAGTTCCTCCCAGGCCCTGATATTTTTTCCACCAGCCCCGATACAGATGACCTCTCTAGGACCCTGTAAGCTTTCTCTGAGGGGTTCCAAGCAAGGAGCGAATGCTTCTTCACTCAGAAGCGCCACAGCACCGCTGTCCTCCAACATGTAGCGCCATTCCGGCTCGGCCAGTCTTGTATTAAGGGGCACCAAAACAGCTCCCAATCTAAACAAGGCCAAATAAGCTACCACCAGCTCCACGCCATTGAAGAGCAATGTGGCCACCCTGTCCCCACAAGTTATGCCCAGGGATGCAAAGGCCCCAGTAAGTGACAGCACCATGCTTCGCAGTTGCAGATAGTCCACCCTTTTTTTCTGGTTGCACAAGGCCGTCTTGGTGGGATACTTCCTGGCATTACGATCCACCAGGTAAGCAATGTGTCCAGGATTCATCTCAAAAGCTCCTTGGCGATGATCATCTTCTGAATTTCCGAGGTTCCGCCGCCTATCTCCACCAACTTGGCATCCCTCAGGTACCTTTGCACCGGGTACTCCCTCATGTACCCATAGCCCCCGAATATCTGCACAGCATCCAGAGCCGCCCTGGTGGCCATGACAGAGGCATAGTACTTGGCCATGGAGGCCTCTTTGGTGACCCTGGCCCCCTTTTCCACCAGAGGGAACAGGGCATAGGTAAAGGCACGGCTAATCTCCAGGGAGGTAGCCATCTCAGCCAGCATGTTTCTGACAAGCTGGAACTCTCCTATGTACTTCCCGAACTGCTTTCTTTCCTTGGCATAGCGCACCGAAGCATCCAGGCAGGCTTGGGCTATGCCAATGCTGGTATTGGCTCCCAGGATTCTCTCCAGATCCAGGGTCTCGAACATGGTCTCAAAGCCTCTGCCCTCGTGTCCCAGGATCTGTTGCTGCTCCACCCTAACATCATCCATGAATACCTGGCCTGTTGGTGAACAGCGCATGCCCAGTTTCCTGAGGGGCGGACCCGTGCTCAGCCCTTTCATTCCCCTTTCCAATATGAAGAGGGTAGCCCCGCGGCTTCCCTTTGTACCCCTTTTTCTGGCCACTACCACAAAATAACTGGCTATGGGAGCATTGGTAATGAAGGTCTTGGAACCGTTTATGACAAAATGCTCTCCCTCCTGCACATAAGTGGTTCTTATGGCCAGTGCATCCGAGCCTGCCTCAGGCTCTGTCAGGCACCAACTTCCCAGCTCTTTCCCTGAGATGACAGGGGCAATGTATCTTTTCTTCTGAGCCTCGGTACCGTACTTGGCTATGAAGTAGCAGAAGTTGTTGGTGCAAATGTTCATGGACATGCCGAAGCCAGCCGAGACCCTGCAGATCTCCTCCTTTATTATTCCGTTGGTGAGCAGATCTGCCCCGCCACCCCCGTATTTCTCTGGTATGACCGAGCCTATGAGGCCCAGTTCTCCGGCCTTTTGATAAACTTCCATGGGAAAGCGCTCTTGTTCGTCTATGTCTTCTGCTATGGGCCCCAGTTCTGCCTCAGCAAATCTTCTGGTGGAAGTACGCACCATCCTGTGGTGTTCTGAAAGGAAGAGATCCATGTTGTTGGTTTCATCTCCTGGTCAAGGTTTTCCGTGCAGCTCTCTGAGCACTCTTTTTAGAACCTTTCCCCCAAAGCTACCCCTGGGGAGTTCTTCCACAAAAACCACTGAGGTGGGTTTCTTGTAAGACGCCAGGCGGTTCCTGCAAAAAGCCAAGATCTCCTCCTGGGTAATTTCTGCCCCTTTTTTGGGCACCACTATTGCCCTTACGGTCTGGCCCCAACGTTCATGGGGAATGCCTATTACAGCCGCCTCTTTGACCTTGGGGTGAGAGACAATCACATCCTCCACCTCTCTGGCATATATGTTCATGCCTCCGCTCTTTATCATGTCCTTGAGCCTATCCACCACATACAGATAGCCCTTTTCGTCGTAGCGGCCTAGATCACCGGTATGTAGCCATCCTCCCCGCAGGGTGGTGCGGGTTTCCTTGGGATTCCTGAAGTAGCCCTTCATGAGGGTTGGGCCCCTGACCTGAATCTCCCCCACCATGCCTGTTTCCAAGGGCAGGTCTGTCTCAGGATCTGCTATGCGCACCTCCGTGCACATGTAAGGCCTGCCCACGCTGCTCCAATGACATGGTTCATCCCAGGGCTTCAGCACGGTGACTGCAGGGGAGGCTTCGGTAAGAGCATAAGAGCCGTACATCTGTCCTTGGGGAAAGAGCAGCTCCTGGATTTCCTTGCGAAGATCCGGGCTAAGGGCGTCATGGGTATGAAGCCAGCGTTTCATGGAAGATGTGTCATACTTCCGCACTCGCTGGACTTCCAGGAGCTTAAGCCATATGGCCGTGTTACCCACTATGAAGGTGGTTTGTTCCCTTTCCACCATGGCCAGATATTGCTCAGGATCAAAAGAGCTGCTTCCTATGAAGGTCCCCCCTGCATACATGAAGGCCAGAAACCTGCTCAGAGCAGCCGAATGGTACATCTGCATGGGGTAAAAGGTTATGTCTTCAGGGGTGGGGCAGTGGTTTTCAGTGGTGACACATATGATGTTCCACAGCAGGCTCTTGTGGGTCAGAACAGCTCCCTTGGGCACACCCGTGGTGCCTCCTGTGAAGAGGATAAAGGCATCATCTTTTTCTCTGACCACATCTGAAGGCTCCTGATCAGAGCCATGGTCCAAGAGTTTTTCCATTTCCAAGGCCGGCAGTGCGCTATCCCCGCCAAAACTTACCACTGGCTTGAGCCCACTGCATTGCTCCAGGATGGCCTGTGCCACCTCGGAAAGAGCCTTGTGGAAAAAAAAGCCATGGGGTTCTGTCAAAAGCACCTGCCGCAAGATCTCATCTTTGGTGGCCCTGGCATCCAGTGGGACCGTAACCACACCCAGCTTCAGGTTGGCCAGGTAAAGCTGCATGAGCTGGATACAGTTCAGAGACAAAGTGGCAACCCTCATGCCCTTTTTGAGTCCCAAGCCCCCCAGGGCATTGGCCAACCGGTTCACATTGCGGTTCAATTGCTGGTATGAGAGCTTGCCCCCCTCGTCCATGACCGCGCACTTGTGTGGATATTTCCTGGCACTCCTGGAAAAGCAGCTTCCAAGGGTCATCTCCATGGCTTATTCCTCATGGGCTGGGGTTTGACACTCCCGGTTTCAAAGGAAGGATCTTTCTGGCCTCCTCCACCGTGGCCACCTCAAAGCCCAGCTCCCGGATTATTCTGACGGCCTTTTCCACCAGTTGGGCATTGCTTTTGGCCAAAACCCCTTTTTCCATATAAATGTTGTCCTCGAAACCGACTCGGATGTTCCCCCCCAGCAGGATACCTGCTGTGCCAAGGCTAAATTGGTGGCGACCTATGCCTATGACTTGCCAAGTGTCACCAGGGGGAAGGGATTCCACCAAGGCGATGAGGTTCTTGATTGTCGGTGGGATACCGCCCAAGACGCCCATCACAAAGCTGTTCTGATAAGGAGGGGGCACAAGCGCTGGCCTCCTTATCCAGACCTCCACGTTTTGAACCATGGAGAGGTCGTAGATCTCGAACTCTGGCATTATTCCCAGCTCCGCCATGGCCTTGGCGAAGTTCTCCATCACCTCCGGAGGGTTGGGAAACAGCTTTCGGCCGAAGTTCATGGAACCTGCGTTCAGAGAAGCTGAATCAGGCCTCAATTCCTTCACGGGCCTGAGCCTCTCCTCGAAACCCAAGCCCAATGTGGAAGCTCCCCCGCCTGTGGTTATTTGAGTAATTATGGGACAACGAGCCCTTATGCCTTCTAGGTAAGCTCGAAATATATCCACCTCCGGGCTTGGCGCCCCTGTGTTGGGATCTCTGGCATGAAGATGTACCACCGAAGCTCCTGCATTGTAGGAGCGCACGGTTTCCTCCACCACTTCCTCAGGAGTTATGGGAAGATATGGGGTTTCCTGCCTGGTGGTGACTGAGCCCGTGGGGGCCACGGTGACAATTACCTTTCTTTTCATGGACTTAAATCCTCCCTTGTTCGAGCAAGATTCTTGCAAGCACAAGGCCCAAGAATCTTCTACTCACCCCTGGTTAACATTTCAACGCCTAATGAGCCCAGAAGGGCTCAACCCATGGGTTTGAAGTACGCGATGTCCAAGATTTTTCCTTTTCTCTCCTGGCTGAAAACAGCTTGGACTCTCATCCCGATTCGGATCTGATCGAGCCCCACCTCATCCAGGAAGTGACACAAGCCCGTGTCTGCCCCGTCCAAACGCACGATGCCCAACACATAGGGGGGCCGCCTGGGCTGGCAATTGTTGCTATATAGGTAATGGACCACGGTGTACGCAGCCAAGGTCCCGGTGCCTGGGAGTTGGATCCATTCCTCTATTTTGCTGAAACAATCTGGGCATACTGATCTTGGTGGTGCAAAAACCTTTTGACACCTCTGGCATTTGTTCCCAAAGATGCTGGAGTTGTCCCTCAAGTGTGTGAAAAAACGGCTGGCCACTGCCCCGTACCAATTGTGGTAAGGCGCATAAAGCCTTCCGGGCACCACCTGGACGCTGGTGTCCTCCATCTTACTCCTCCAAGATTTGGAAGTATTTGATATCGGTTACTTTCCCAACCCTTTCTTCATATTCCTTGAACACTGCTTCAACCCTCAGGCCCTCCTTGAGTTTGGATTCATCCAGATTCTCGGGGCCGAGATAGTGTGTAAAAAGAACTCCTTCCTCCAGCATGAAGGTGCCGTGGATATAGGGCTCTGGCCTGAGCTGGCCTGTTTCAGGGTCCATCTGTGGATATATGACCCTCTCCCAATCCAGGAGGGTTCCCTTACCAGAAAGCGCAAACCATCCCTGGGGGAATCGGGGGGCCTCTGTGTAGCACACGGCGCACACTATCCTGGGAGGCATCAGAATCCTCCCACAACCAGGGCACCTGACCACCCAGATGGCACCAGCTTCCTTCAGTTGTCCCAGAAATCTTCCCAGATATGGTCCTGCAGACCATCTGAATCTGATCTCCAGGGTCCTTTCCTGCCCCAGCATCTCCTCTGGCCCCTTCATGGCTCCTCCTAGCCTGCATCATCAACCATCTGGTGGATAATGCATGGCAACTTCAAGAGATCTTTAGATAAACATCTTCATGCTTGAACCCACTGGGACTCTCACTGGTTGCTAAATGATCCGGGCCAGGGTCCCAGAGTCTACAGAATCCCTTGTGCATGAACAGATCCAGATCATTGCTTGTTGGCCGACAATAGCACCGCCACTGTCCAGCCGCTTCCCCCCCAAGCTGTGGCAAACCCCAGGGTGGGTTTTCTTGCAATCTGGTGTTCTCCTGCATCCCCCCTCAATTGCAAGGCGCACTCGGCCACCCTGATGAGTCCTGTGGCTCCTATGGGGTTTGTACAGACCACTCCGCCCGAGGGGTTCACTGGAAACTCCCGGTCAAAATAAAAGGAGCCCTTTTCTTCCAGGCGCCAGGCCTGGCCCTTGGGGCAAAAGCCGTAGGCCTCCAGCCATTCCAATTCGGCCCAGGTGGAGGGAGCATATATCTCAGCCACTGAAATCTCCTCCATGGGCCTGGAAATGCTGTTTCTGCTGAAAATCTTAGACGCAGCCATTTCCAGATCAGCCACGCTGTGTCTTCCTCCCCTGATGTACATGGCCTCCTTGTGAACAGTGACCCAATCTTTTACCCAGACGGGTTTTCGGGGACCCCTTTGTGCTGCCTGCTCAGATGTTACAACAATGGCGCAGGAGCCTTCAGAAGTTGGACACATGTCGGTCTGCCGCAAGGGAGGGATCAGATATGGAGCCTCCATGGCATCTTCCACCCGTCTTAGATCCATTCTCAGGTGCGCATGGGGATTTCTCCTTGCATGTTCGGCCAGCCTTATTCTTACCACAGAGCCCATGGCTTCCGGAGCTCCGGTTTCGCGCATGTAGTACCTGGCCTGTCTTGAGAAATAACCTATGGCCCCGGTTGTAAGCCACCTGATCCATAGGGGATCGGACACGGTCTTAAGGCCTGCCCTCGTATCCCCTTCGGATTGCTTTTCGAAACCCACGGCCACCACCGTGTCAAAGACTCCAGAGCTCACGTATTCAAATGCCACGCAAGCCAAGGTGCCCCCTGTTGTGCCTCCTGTGGTGACTCTAATACCAGGCTTGCCCACGGCACCTATGAAGTCAGCCTGCCACATGTCCTGGACGTACCTTCCCTCAAAGAGTTCCATGTTACCCACTATGAAAGCCTGCACATCCTCAATGGATATACGGGCGTCTTCTAGGGCAGCCTTGACACTTTCGGTACAGAGTTCTGCTATGTTCACATCCGGGCGTCTGGCGCAATGAAATGACTGACCAACGCCCACTATGGCCGCTCTTCTAGACATGCTAGAACCCCCTCTCCAAGATAATAACGCAATGGTGCTGCCCGGCCGGGCCGTAAGTGCCGTGGGCCAGGGCCAATTTGGGCTCCCCTGGCACCTGCACGGCCCCTGCCTCTTTTCTTAGCTGAAGGAAGGCCTCCAAGACCCGGTTGGCTCCTGCAACATATCTGGGGACGCCTGAGAGGAGCCCTCCTGAGGGATCAATGGGTTTAGGCCATGGGCTCTGATGCTTGGGGAGTGAAAATGCTTGAGGACCCTTGCCTTTTTCGCAAAATCCAAGTGCTTCAAGCCACAAGGGCGTCTGGTACGAGAAGTGGGACGAGAGTTCCAGCAAGTCCACTTCCTCTGCCGGGTTTTTTATACCTGCCATCTCAAAGGCCTGTTGGGCAGCCTTTGGCAAGGCAAATGGATTCCCAAGATCCCTGTCACCCAGATTGTGATTCTCGTAGCAAGAGCCGAATCCGGTTATCCACACCGGACGGTCCGTCAATTCCATTGCTGTTTTCTCATCTGCCAGAATCATGGCACAGGCCCCATCGCAAGGAGGCCTCATCTCCTGCTCAGTTATGGGAAAGGCCAGCATGCTGGCTTCCATCACCTGATCAAGTGTCAGAGCTTCCTTTACAGCCATCCTCTGGTTTTTTAGGCCTGCACTCCTTTCGGCCACAGCCACCCTGGCCAGGTCTTCACGAGGCAGGCCGTACCTATGCATGTATGTGCTGGCCTGAAGAGCTGCGGCCTGTATGAAATCCAATCCTAGGGGCTGCTGGTACGGGGCGTCGAATCCGAAGTTCTCTATTACCCTTGGATCCAGGACCTGTGTTTCCTTGCAGCAGGCAGTCACAAGCACCTTGCGGGCTCGGCCTGAGAGGATCTTGATGGCCCCCAGGACAACTGCATTGGCTCCATCCATGGAGACCTTCACCTCTCCAGGACCCAGATGAGCTCCTGCCACCTCCCCATGTTCCACGTCTGAAAGGGTCTTTCCATCCCAGTGATCTGCACTGCAGGTGACTATGAATTCGTAACCTTTTCTGAATTCAAGACCCGCTTGGGCAAGCACCTCTTTCACGGCAAGGTAGGTTAGCTCCTGGGGCCTCCATGAGTTCTGCTCCCCAAAAGGTGTCTGTGACACAGCCACTATGCCAACCTTCATCTTGAAGACCTCCCCCCGACCAGGGTGGAATCAGCTCATCTTTTCATGCTGGCCGGGATCCAAAGAATTATTTCAGGAAAAATCATGCACAGTACCAGTCCCAGGGCCTGCAGGGCCACAAAGGGCCAGATGGAACGATATATGTCATCCATTGTGATTCCTCTGGGCACCACCCCTTTCATGATAAAAAGATTGAAGCCAAAGGGCGGCGTAAGATAAGCCATTTCCATGTTGATGGTGAAAAGAACGCCGAACCAAACAGGATCAAATCCCAGGGCTCCGACTACTGGAACGAATATTGGTGTGGTGAGCATTATGATCCCGGCAGGATCCAGGAACATGCCGAGGATGAAGAAGGTCAATTGCATTCCTGCCAGGACCACCCACCTGGAGACAGGCAGGGCTTCTATGGCCTCTTTTATCAGATCCGAGAAGCCCATATAGGCCAAGAGGCGGGTGAAGCAAACAGCTCCTATCATTATCCAAAGCACCATGGCAGTCAGGCTGGTGGTGGAACAAAGGGCCTGCTGAAAGCCTTTCCAAGTCAGCCTCCTGTGTACAAGAGCGCAAACAAGAGCCCCGAAAGCCCCTATGCCGGCTGCCTCGGTGGGAGTGGCAACCCCGGTGTAGATGACCCCCAAGACGCTCAATATAAGAAGAAAAGGCAAAAGGATGCCCTTGAGTACCACGAGCTTTTTCATCAAGGTGTAACGTTCCTGCACAGGGGGACCCAGATTGGGATTCAGCCAGCAACGCACTCCAACATAAACACAAAAAAGACAAGCCAGCAAAAGCCCTGGAAGTATGCCACCCATGAAGAGCTGACCTATGGAGACCTCTGCCATGGCCCCATAAATGATCATTATCACACTGGGTGGGATGAGTATTCCCAGGGCACCCCCTGCGGAGATGGTTCCAATGGCCATCTCCTTCTGGTATCCCCTCTTGAGCATGGAGGGAAGGGCTATGAGTCCCATGCTCACGGTTGCCACAGAGCTTATGCCTGCCATGGCTGCAAACACAGCACATATCAGCACAGTGCCTATGGCAAGTCCTCCCCGCAGCCTTCCCATCCACCTGTACACTGCTTCGTAAAGCTGCTCGGCCAGGCCCGAGTGCTGGAGCAGGTTGGACATCAAAACAAACAGGGGAACCGCTATGATCAGGTAATTGGTCACCTCTGCGTAAGCTGTCTTGGGAATCATGTAAAGTCCCTGGGGGCCCCACGTCAGAAGCGTTCCGGCTATGGCCACCCCGGCTAGGGCAAAGGCTATGGGAACTCCCATGGAGAGCATTACTCCCATGACACCAAAGGCGAGGAGGCTCAAGAGCCAGGTGTCCATGATCTTCCCCTGAAATTTTTCAGTGGCCCGGGAGATCCTCCTGGGGAGAATCTTCTTTGGCCATTATTGCCAGTATGGATTGACACAGTTTGGCTGCGGCCTGAAGGCCCAACAGCGCGCCTCCCACTGGCACCAACGCCATGGATGGAAACAGTGGAAGCTCCAAAAGGCTCATGGATCGCTTCCCCTTTTTCAAGGCATCCAGAGCGAATTCAGAGCCGTGCCACAAAAGTACTGCACAGAAAACAATGACTAATATGGAGGTAAACAAATCCACGGCGGCCCTGGTGCCCGGAGAAAACCTTCTGTAAAGAATGTCAACCCGAACATGTCGTTCCTCCAACAGTGCATATCCTCCAGCCAGAAGGGCCAGGGCCGCCAGCAAATATTGATTGATTTCTGTGGCCCAGGAAGTGGGAGATCGCAGCAGATAACGGCAGAAGACTTCCCAGACCACTGCTGCCATGATGAGCAGGTTAAGCAATCCCACCCACTGGCCTACCTGCCTGTTCAGCCTGGATATGCCGTTTATGGATTTGCGGGTCAGCTCAAGGATCATCTGAATGCATCACCTGCCCTTGTAGTAATCCTCCAGGATCTTTATGAGCTCTTTGGCTCCTGGAGAGGCTTCGGCCACCTTCTCATAGATGGGTTTACACATTTCCTTGATCTTCTTTACTTCCTCTTCGGCAAGGGTCATGACCTTCACATTACGTTGCTTGGAGTACTCCAGGGCTTCCTGATCCCAAAGCTGACTTTTCTGGGCACTGAGCTCAAAGATTTCCTTTCCGGCTCTTTCCAATGCTTCTTTGGCCTTGGGGGAGAGCTTTTCCCAGACCTTGAGATTCAGCCACACCACGGTCAGGGAAGGAGTGTGAAATCCAGGCAGGATTATATGATCCACCACTTCATCATACTTGTAGGTCTTGATGGTATAGTAGGGGTATATGGTGCCTTCCACCGTGCCCATTTTCAGGGCGGTGTACGCCTCTGGCCCTACCAAGGCCACAGGGGCAGCTCCTATGGCCTGGGCCAGTTGGCCATCCACGCCAGTGGCTCTGAGCTTCTTACCTTTGAAGTCATCCACCTTGGAGACTGGAAACTTGGTCATGGCCCCCATGGAGCCTGTCATTATGGGGTACAGATAGTAGGCCTGGTGTTTGGCCGAGAACTCTCGCATCTTCTTGAGGTACCCATGCTTGGTATATATCTCCAGCACATCTTGGGGGGTTCGCCAGTTCAGGGGCAGCCACTCCACCTTGGACTCGGGTATTGTGCCGCCGTAGTATATGGCTGCAGCATAGAGCCCCTCTATCATTCCCTTGCCCAAGGCATCTAGGCCCTCTTCGGCGCTCACTAACTGGCCCGGCCAGAAGAGCTTGAATTCCACTTCCCCGGCGCTGTACTCCTTGACTTTTTCTGCCAGGAGCTTGAGGAGTTCTGGGCCATAGGTCTTCTCAGGATAAACCGATTGGACCCTGATCACCGTGGAGGCCCAAACAGGCCAATTCAATACCAGGATCCCAAGGATTGAGACCAGTCCAAGCACCACTCTTGCCTTTTTCATAGCTCCCTCCTTTCTCTGGTATGGCTCGTATCCCTCACGCACAAGACCCAATTTCAGGAGTCTGTTCATTGGCAGACCCCCATGCTCAGGAAAACCAAGGCGGCGAATTGACCATGATAAGTACAGACTCTTTGGGACTGAGGTTTCTCCACTGGTGAGGCAAGGCAGCCTTGAAGTGAATCGTATCCCTGCGGTTGAGCACATAGAGGCTGCCTCCTATGACAAACTCCACCTTGCCCTTGTAACAGTAGACCAACTCCTCGCCCGAATGGGAAAGAGGCCCGCCCCTCACTTTCCCACCGGGCTCTATGCGAAGCACATAGGCATCCAAAAGAGGATCCTTGAGGGGCCTGGCGATACTCTCTATGATGGCACCTATCTCTGGGTTGGCAGATTTTTTCCTCTGCTGCCATCTCACCAGGCGCACCTCTGGTGGTTGCTCTTCATCTTCCAAAAAGTAGTGGAGGGACCGGTTAAGGCCCCTGGTGATCTTCATGAGCACCAATATGGAGGGCACCATCTTTCCGCTTTCTATCTTTTGGACCGTACTGGGAGCCACCCCTGCAAGCTGTCCGAATTCCTTGAGAGAAAGGCCTGATTCCTGGCGGACTCTCTTTATCTTCTCTGCCAGTCTCTCCATTATCTTTTCGGGTTTGTCCTTGGCCATATTTCTTCCTGTTTTTAGGTCTCAGCCCTGATATTCAACTCAGATCCCAAGTTCCTGGGCTATTATCATGTGGTGTATCTCGCTTGTGCCTTCGGTTATGGTGAAGAGCCTTCCGTCCCTCCAGAAGCGCTGGATGGGGTACTCCATCATGTATCCGTACCCTCCATGGATCTGCATGGCCTGGGACAACACCTCCTGCAGTGTCTCAGAGCAAAAAAGCTTGACCATGGAGGCCTCCTTCATGACCCTGGCTCCCATGTCGCTCAATCTTGCCACCCTGTAGGTGTAAGAGCGCATGATGTCTATCTTCATTGCCATACTGGCCAGCTTGAAGCGGTTCACCTGGAACTTTCCTATGGGCTTTCCAAACTGAACCCTTTGCTGAGCGTATTGGAAAGCCGCTTCGTAGGCTGCCTGCGCAACACCGGTACAACGGGCCCCATAGGTTATCCTTCCAGACATGAGGGTTTCCCTTATCTGGGCAAAGCCTCCTCCTTCCCTCGGCCCTATGCGGTGTGAGACAGGCACCTTGCAGTCCTCAAAAACCAGCTCCCCTGTCTCTGCAGAGCAATTGCCCACCTTCCTGAGTTTGCGGGCCACGGTAAATCCCGGAGTGCCCTTCTCAACCACAAAAAGGTTTATGCCATGGGCTTTGCGCGACGGATCCACAGAGGCTGCTACAACTGCAAAGTCGCATATGGGTCCGTTGGTTATGAACATCTTGCTCCCGTTTATGATGTAATACTGTCCTTCTCTTACGGCTCTGGTCCGGATAGAGGCTGCATCAGAACCCACATCCGGCTCGGTCAGGGCAAAGGCCCCTATCTTCTCCCCTCTTATGGCCGGGTAAAGGAATCTTTCCTTTAGTTCCTCAGAGCCAAAACGGTATATGGGTTCTGTGGCCAGGCCTGACTGGACGAGCACCCCTCCTGCGATTCCCGCACACACACGGCAAAGCTCCTCCACCAAAATGCACTCCGTGACCTTGTCGGCTCCCGCTCCTCCCATTTCCACCGGATACCTGACGCAGAGATATCCCAACTCCCCCATTTTTCTAAACAGGGAGATGGGGAAGGTCTCCTTTTCCTCTGCCTCCTCTACCAGAGGGGCTACCTCCTTTTCTACGAAACTGCGCACGGCTTTCTTGAATATTCTTTGTTCCTCTGTGAGCTCAAGATCCATCAGCCTTGCCTGCCTCCTCATCCAGGACGAATTTGTAACCGTAGCGAACTATTCCTTCCTGATCGTAGAGTTTCCTGAACACAGCCCTCACAGCAGCGCCCACCTTCAGTTGCTGTGGCTCACAATCTGTCAACTGGGCCACCACCCTGGCCCCCTCTTGGAGTTCAACCACTGCCACCAAGATGGCACCGGTCATGGTCTGTTGTTCATCGAATTCGCTGGGGGCTCCCCCTTTGGCTATGACCGTGTAAGTGAAAACACGGCCTCGACCGCAGAGCCTTTCCCATTGAAACTCTCCCCGGCCGCACTCCAGGCAGACCATTCTGGCAGGTACATTTATGCTCCCGCAGCTCAAACAACGGGGCTCTTCCAGCCTGTAGCGTTCTCTCAAGCTGGCCGCAAATATGGGAAGAGAAACATAGGAACTCATGGTGCTCCTCCAAAAAAGAGCTCAAGCATAAGGCCTGAAACTCAAAAAGCCTCTCATCTTGAGATAATCCGCGTAGCTTCTCTGTCTACCTCCCCTCAACATCTCCTCCAAGACAGGTCCCTTGCCCTTGGTACCTTCAATCGCCTGCCCAAGAACCCAACTCATCACATCCACTCCAGAACCGTACGAGGCCACAAGGATCCTTTGTCCTGAATCCAGGCTCTCTAGCGCCTGAACCATCCCCAGAAGTACAGCCGCTGTGCCTGTGTCTCCCAATCTTTGGGTCACGGAAAGGATCTTTCCCTTATCCACACCTAGCCTGCCTGCCAATCTTTGGGCCGTGATTCCATCTGAGTCAGGCAAGACCATTGAATGGAATTCATGGGCTGAAAAACCCAGCCTTTCCAAAAGCCCCCTGACCCCTTCCAAGACAGATTCGGTAAGCTCATCCTGGCGAAGCTCCAGGTCCTGAACAAATCTCTCTCCCCTTCTTCGGAATCTTTCTCCGAAGGTCTCTATTGATAAACTCTCCACCCCTTCCATGAAGGTGGCTCTTTCATCCGGTGCTATTACAAAGGCAACTGCCGCAGCCCCGAAGCCGTGTTCCAGGCTGCTGGAGGGATGAGCCAGGGGGGCATCAGAGGCCACCACCAGGCAAGGCTTTACCCAGCAACTTGAAAACTCAATGCCAGCCAAGAGGGCCAGTGTGCCTGCCCTGGGAGATCCCCCCAGCTCCACTGCCCTGAGCCTGGGATTCCCGCTAAGGGCAGAGACCAGGCTGGAAACATTGGGTTTTTCTTCATAAGGACCTGAGGTGGTCGCCAAGAAAACTGCCCCCATCTGTTCTGCCTGCATGCCTGCCCTTTCCAAGGCTTGGCGCGCTGCTTCCACTGCCATGGTTACGATGTCCTCGTCATATCCAGGAAAGGACTTCATGTTTATGGCCGGGGTACTGAGACTTCCCCAGAATTTCTTGATTTCCACCAACTCCAATCTGTTTGGCGGCACATAGGCGCCGTGGGACACTATACCGACGCGCATGCAAAATCCTCCCCTGCCCCAAGAGCTGATCTCATTTAGGAGCCCTGAAAACATGTACCACAGCAGTTCCCCCAGAGCCTCCTACGTTATGGGTAAGCCCGAATCTGGCCCCACGCACCTGACGCAAAGGCTCCATCACATCCCCTCTTAGTTGATGGACCATCTCGCAGATCTGCCCTATTCCGGTGGCACCTATGGGATGGCCTTTGGCCTTCAATCCTCCAGAGGGATTCACTGGTCTTGGGCCATTGATGGATGTGATGTTGTCTCTTATGAGAAAACCACCCTCTCCGTCCTTGCAGAATCCCAGATCTTCATACGCCATGATCTCCGCAATGGTGAAGCAATCGTGAACCTCCGCCACCTGGATCTCATCAGGACCCACTGATGCCTCATGGTAAGCTTCAAGGGCAGCCTTGCGTGCAGCAGCAAGTCCTGTTAAGTCCTTGCGATCATGTATGGCCAGGTAATCTGTGCCGGCCCCTGAGCCCATCACCCACACAGGGCGATCCGTATATCTGAATGCATCTTCCCGGCAACACAAAATGGCCACCGCGGCCCCGTCGGTTATGGGGCATGCATCAAAAACCGTCAAAGGGTCTGCCAGCATGGGGGAGTTCAGAGCTCTATCCAGATCCAGGGCAAAGCGTAACTGGGCTTTGGGATTGTGCAGGGCATTGGCGTGGTTCTTGACAGCCACGCCCGTTATCCACTGTTTGAGGGTTCCATGTTCATGCATGTGTCTTCTGGCCAACATGGCATAGATCCCAGGAAAATTTGTGCCTGCCAACCTCTCCCATTCCACGTCGCCTGAGACCCCAAGCCACAGACGGTTTCTTTCCCTTGGCAAGTCACTCATTTTCTCTATGCCTCCAGCCAGGGCCAAACGGCAGGCGCCAGAGCGTATGGCCAGCACTGCGTTGCGGAAGGCAAATCCCCCGGAGGCGCAAGCATTCTCCACATGATGAGCGCTTATGCCCACGAGCCCCACGGTCTCACACAAGAGAGCGGCCTGGTTGCCCAGTTGCCCCCCGCCTGTGGAAAGGGTCCCTATCCAGGCTTCCTGGATTTCTTTGGGATCCAGCCCTTTTTCCACATCCTGGAGCGCTTCCTGGAAGGCCTCGAAGAACAGGGACTTGAGGTTTCGCTTGGGAAACAGGCCAAAAGGGGTCTGCCCCACTCCTATGACCGCCACTTGCATCTTGATTTACCCCCGAAAAATTGGGCTCTTTCCTACTCACCCTTAAAGTTTGGTTTGCGCTTTTGGAAAAAGGCTTCCCTTGCCTCAAGAAAGTCCCTTGTCAAGAATGCAACGGCTTGCAGGTTGGCTTCCCATCTGAGAGCTTCCTCCAACCCCCAGGGAAACCTCTCCATGCACTCCTTCACCATGGAAAGCGCCACTGAGGGGCCTCGGGCCAGTTTCCAGGCCCAGGACATGGTTTCCTCCATCAGCTTGTCATGGGGGACCACCCTGTTGACCAACCCCCACTCAAGAGCCTGGGAAGCCTCTATGAGCTCTCCGTTGAGCATCATCTCCATGGCTCTGCTCCAGCCTATTCTCAAAGGCAGGTGACGTGTCAGACCAAGGTCAGGCGCAAGGCCCACCCTCACCTGGCCCACGCCCAAGCGAGCCCTGTTGGAGGCAACTATCAAGTCGCAGGCCAGGGCCAAACCAAGACCTGCACCCGTGGCCACCCCGTCCACAGCGGCCAAGATGGGCTGAGGCATCTGCCTCATGATCCTTACCAGCCGCCCAACCCTCTGTACGCGCCTTCTTCCTCCTGCTGGAGTAAGCCCTTCCATGGTCCTGAGATCCCCGCCCACACAAAAATCAGGCCCATCTCCGGTCAAGACCAGCACCTTCACCGCTTCGGCCTCGGAACTGGCCTCCAGTACATCCCGCAGTTCTTCACGCATAACAAGATCCAAGGCGTTTCTTCTCTGGGGAAGGGCCAGGCGAATCACCCTGACCCCATCTTCGTCCTGCAGCCGGACGGTGGTGTAAGCCATTGGGGAGCCTCGCATGCCAGTGGGTGTTTATAGCCGAGCGGAAATATATATAGCCTATAAGAAATTGTCAAGAGAATTTTTTATACCCATAAGTCTTTAATATTCTAAGCTTTTTTGTGGCAGGCTCAATCAGGGAGCACTTTCTTGCAAATATTTTTTTCTGGTAGTAACACCCCTGCCTTCTATAAGAAACGAAGAAAAAGAGGGCTCAGGCCTCTTTTTTTTTGACTATGGGGATTCACTGGCGCTACTTTGCCGCAGAGGATTGGCCCCATTAAAAATAGGGCAGTTGGATGTTGGGCCAAATGTCTTGACGCAACCAAGGCTTCAGAGTATACAGGGTGAAGTTTGAGAATTAACTGGGATTCACACGGAAGAGATTTTTCTTTTCAACTCTCCTCGAGAAGCGGAGGAGAAGATGAGTTCCCAGCAAGGGCCTTGTTTTCAGGTGGAAGAGGAAGTCTATGTGGAGCCCACAGCAGCTTCGCCCGGGTTTCACAGCCATGTGGTGGGCTTCAAGGTGCCCCACTGTCTCATACTGGAACACCCCTTCACTGATTCCGCTGCACATCAGATCCGCATAGGCGATATCTTGTGGATACGCTGTTTTCGTAACAAGGTGCTTCGCTTCGGTGTCAAGGTGCTTCATATCCTTAAGAGTCCCATCCCATTGCTTTTTCTGGAATATCCCAGGACAGTGGAAGAGATAAATCTCAGGAAGAGTGACAGAAAAAAGGTATTTCTACGTGGCACTTTCCTGGACCTGAGAGAAAGAAAACCAGACCGTGCCTGGGAGGGCTATATCCTGGATATCAGCGACTCGGGTTGCCTCATGTGGGGAGACTTCGTGCATCTGGTGGACCGGGAGGTACTTCTTAGTTTCCGTGTGCCCTGGACCGGTCAGGATGTCAGTGCAAAAGCAAGAGTTGTGAGATGCGAAGTTACTGAAAAAGGAATTCGTTCGGGCCTGAAATTCATAGATCTGGATGATGAAACACGCTCTAGGCTCAAGGAACTTCTCAAGTCCCTGGAAGGCAAGGGACTCAAAGCCATGATCAGCAAGCCGCAGGCATGAAAGAAACAAGAAACGGGGCATCAGGTTTGGTTGAGCGAAGAACCCGGACAAGGCGTGGCGCGGATCAGCTTCTTCTGGAGACGATCAGGGTTCACAGGACCCTCTTGGAACTGCTTCATGGAAAGAGCGCCAATCTTTCGGCGGCTTTGCGGCGTCTGGAAGAAATGGGTTTGGATCTGGGCAGAAGAGAACAGGACCGTCAGGTGGGAGAGGCCCTCACAGGAGGTCTGGATGCCATTGCCAAGAGGCTTCTGGAGCTGGGGATCATAGAGCAGCTGCCCAGGAAGGTGAAGGTGGTCAAGGTGCTGGGAAAGGATGGCTCTTCTTTTTCCGTGGGCACCGAAAGAGTGGGATGGGAAATGGATCTGCCCAGAGTCGGCCAGCGCTATTGTGTTTACCTTGACGACGGAAGGGTGTTCAGAACAGGCGAGGTGACAGAGGTGGGACAGGGGCATTTCCGAACAGGTAACTCGGTTTATGAAATCCATGTTTTGGAAGAAGATGCTGCAGGTCTTGCCTCTACCAAAGAAACCAGCTCCAGACCTTCTCCCAGAATCTCCCCTCGAGAGCCCTCCACGAAATAATTCTGAAAGACCCCACAAACAACATCTGTGGCTTGGTTAGCTCATGGGGCATCAAATATCGGGGTGGAGAAGCTTTTGGTTGCAACACCGGCAGTAGCAGCAAAGCCAACAAATATTGGACCTGGCCCAACAGGTATCAAGCATGGGGGGATGCTTTTCCATCTGGATTCACCGCATTTTTCCCCTCAAGAAAGATCTGGTCCTTGAGATCGGATATCTCCAGAGGCGATATGGCCTCCAAGCCCAACCCTCTAGTGTACGAGAGCACCCAGGGGTTCAAACTTTTTCAGCAGAGAGAAACTCTTTCTAGGAGACCATGATTAATGCATTGATTATTAAAGCCCTTTCTATGATAGAGCCCATAAGATATTTTGTTTTCTAAAAATTCATTGTTCTTTTGAGATATGGCTTGACCATTTTTGCCAGGAGGTTATTGTTTTAAGATAAGGGGAAGGAAAAGTGTTATGGAACCATTTGGTTCACCTGAAGAGTTCAGAAAGAAGATTGGAACAGCCTTGGGATCCTCCCTAGAGGAACTGGAGCCCATTTCCCACTTAGACACAGCATCGGTGCTTCTTCCCATTCAGTGGGAAGCCCACTCCCTTTCAGGGCCTGTGATACTTCTCAACAAGCGTTCCCGATCCGTGAGGCAGCCTGGGGATCTTTGCTGCCCAGGGGGTAGAGTGGACAACTTCTTGGATGTGCTTCTTGGAAGGCTGCTCAGATTGCCTTTCTCACCCCTTCCCAGAAGCGCTGCATGGCGCAAATACACTGAGAGGACATCAGGTAAGGCCAGAAACCTCTTGAGTGTTTTTTGGGCGGCCTGTCTTAGAGAAAGCTGGGAGGAAATGGGGCTTTTCCCCTGGAAGGTTGAATTCCTGGGTGTTCTTCCCTTGTATCGCCTTCGCCTTTTTCAAAGGCGGATACTGCCCATGGCAGGCTGGATCCAAGGGCAGACCAAGTTCAGGTGCAACTGGGAGGTGGAAAGAATCCTTAGGGTTCCTTTGCAAGAGCTCATTAATCCCTTAAACTATGTAGCATACAAGATCATAAACCACCCCATAGATGGAGAAAACATCTTCCCCGCCTATTTACACGAGGAGGGGAAGGAAAGGGAGATTCTCTGGGGTGCGACCTATTGGATTGTGGAGTCTTTCCTGAAATCTACTCTGGGCTTCCAA
This sequence comes from bacterium, assembly GCA_037481695.1. Classification (NCBI taxonomy): domain Bacteria; species bacterium. The sequence continues at coordinate 60,077 of JBBFLE010000009.1, forward strand.
AGCCCCGAAATGGAATCTAGGCCCCTGGTGGAGGGGGCACTGGCCCAGAATTATCTAAATGCAGGAAGAAGAAACAGAGGGGATAAAACTTAGCGTGAGATCTAATTGCGTCTTGACATGAGTGCCTGAGGAGCTGAGAGTATTTCTATGGGATCAGTCAAACAGAGTTATACCAGGAGGGGTTTTCTGGCAGCGGCCTCCTGGATCTTGTTGCTGGGGACAGGGCAGGCCAGAAAAGCCCATTCCCCAAGCTCACCCCAGCCACCCACAAAAATTCTCAAGGAGGGAAAGCAAATGTACCAGGCCAAAGATTACAGCAACATCATCGGAATGCAGGGATTTAGCGAAGCTCTTCTAAAAAATCACTTCACCCTGTACCAGGGCTATGTTACCAACACCAACAAGCTCTCGGAGCTTCTTGCAGAGCTGGGCAAGGCAGGCAAGAGTTCAGTACCGGAGTTCGCTGAGCTAAAGAGGCGCCTGGGTTGGGAGTTCAATGGAATGAGGCTTCATGAATACTACTTCGAGAATCTGGGAGGGAGCGGGCAACTGAATCCCTCTGGTCCCTTGGCTCAGAAATTGAACAAGGAGTTCGGCTCATTCCAAAACTGGGAGACGGAGTTCAGGGCCATGGGCACCATGAGAGGCATTGGCTGGGTGGTTCTCTATCAGGACGATTTCTCGGGAAAGCTCTTCAATGTTTGGGTAAACGAGCACGATGTTGGCCATCTGGCTGGATGTCGGCCCTTGTTGATCATGGACGTATTCGAGCACGCGTACATGACTGATTACGGTCTAAAAAGGGCGGACTACATCCAGGCTTTCTTTCAGAACATCAAGTGGGAGGCTGTGGAGAGACGTTTGTAGAGCCCTATTTGGGTCCTAAGGGGAGGTTCACAATGAAAAGATCAGTCCTTCTAAGCCTCTTGGGCCTCTTTGGGGCAGTGGCTCCAAGCTACGGGCAAAGCGGCTATCCTCCAGATCTTTTTCCCACTTCCCAGGGGGAGCTGCGAATAGATTTCGTAGGACACGGCTCCTTGTACTTGAGCTTTGCAGGGAAGGTCATACATGTGGATCCAGTGAGCCAGTACGGGGATTACACCAAGCTGCCCAAGGCCGATCTCATTCTTGTCACCCATGAGCACAGAGACCACCTGGATCTTGAGGCCATAAAAATCCTATGCAAGCAAGACACCAAGATCCTGGCCAACAAGGCTGTAGCTGCCCAAATATCGGGGGCCATAGCCATGGAAAATAACGATGTGAAAGATTTCTTTGGGCTTAAGATCGAGGCTATTGCTGCCTATAACCTAGTCCACATGAGAAGCCCCGGTGTCCCTTATCATCCCAAGGGACAGGGAAACGGCTATGTCATAACCTTGGGAGACAAGAAGCTCTATGTGGCAGGGGATACGGAAAACACTCCCGAGATGAAGGCTCTTAAGGACATCGACATTGCCTTTCTTCCCATGAACCTTCCATACACCATGACCCCTGAGATGGTGGCCGATGCAGCCAAGAGCTTCAAGCCCCGTATCCTTTATCCGTATCACTATGGGGAGACAGATCCCCAATCACTGCTGGAACTCCTCAAGGATACGCCGCAAGTAGAGGTGCGCATCAGGCCCATGCGTTAACACAAAAGCAGGTTTTCTCAAAGGGCCCAGGAGAGGGATCATCTCCTCTGGGCCGACATCATCTCTTCCAATATGCAAGCGGCGTCTTCCACATAACCAGGGCACACCTGAGAAAAGAGCTTTTTTCTTTCGGCCTCGGCCCGGCCCTCTGGGGTGCCCAGATCTACTCCGCCCAGCAGTTCTCTACACTGGAGGGTTCCCCTTTTCTGTTCAAATCTTCTGATAAAATCCCTTACCAAGTCGTAGGTGCGATATCTGGCTGCTTTCTCCTCCTGAGCATCCCCCAGCCAAAGCCCCAGGACCAGAAAGGATCCAGTGACCGCCCCACATATTCCCCCAAACCCCATTCCAGCCGAAAGCCCGCGGCTGAGTCTGAAGGCCGTCTGCTGATCCAGTCCCAAGTTCCGGCCGAAACTGGCCAGAATCGACTGTGTTCAGGCATATCCCTTCCCAAAAAGATCCAAAGCCTCTTGCCTAGCATTCATGGAACCTTTCTCCTTTTTCTCAAAAGACCACCAAATCCCTTGAACCCCGGCCTTTTCTAACCAAGCCTGTACCCCTTGGGTATCGGAATGCCATCATAATGAAACAGCCCGTCTTCATCCACGGCGAACCTTCCCAAAGCCAAGTCTTCCAGGGTCTTGGGAAAAACCACCCAGTCCCCTTTCTCCTTAAGCCTTTGCTGATTGAAACTCTCTGCCATTTCGAGATCTTCTTTCCGACTCAGATCCCATTTCTCCTCCAGCACCACCTCCAATGGCTCGGATATCATAAGAATCCTGCCTCCATCCACCACCGGCTCCACCAGGTGAGTGGAAGAGCGGATCCACTTCTCTCCAGCCAGGAGGGCTTCCCTGACTGCATGTTCTCCTGTAAAACGGCGCTGGCCTGTGGAGTTCTCTATGGAGAGGTCCGCAGGATGCACATTGACCCCCAGGAAAGCCTGTATGAGGGGCCTGGTGGCTATACTCATGTAACCGGCAAAAGCCGCTACATGTGCCCCAAAAGGAGACAGTGCCCGCACGGTCTCAGCGTCGAACTCCTCCCTGGCCTTCAGGTCTTTTCGGGACACACCCCTTTTGGCACAGAAACCTTCAAGATCCCTCGTGATCACAGGAAGGTCATGTTCCTTGCCTATTCGAACCGCCTGGCTTGTGGCCCTGTCGCTGAAGAGGGCCACCACCATGAAGGGGCTTCGGCCCAGCTCTGACTCCAGCCGAAGCTGGTGTTCTATTATCTTTCTGATGTTGGAGCCCGAGCCTGAAAGGAGCCCTACCACCCGCATGGGACCCTGGTTGGGATCAAAGAGAGGTTTTAAAGCCATGAGGTTCTCCTCCAGCCCGCCCCCTCATTCTTTGTCAATCCATGATTGGGGTCTAGCCCTGATCATCTTCCAACACGCCTCACATGGGGGGCTTGGAATTCACTGATTTCCGAAAGGCCTTTGCCTTCCACAATCAGGGCAGGTCCAGATTACCTGGTTGCAGGTCATGCCCCAAAGATTCTCCTCCATGCAGGAGCTGCATATCCTGAACCCGCAGGGACATCTCCAGCAAAAGGCACTCTTTTGCCCGCAGTAAGGACAGATACAGCCCCTTGGGTTGCTGTGCTTTGTGCCTCTGGCATCCCCATGGCTTTTCACTAAGCGGACTCCTCTTTGTATATCAGAGTCTCTCCGTCGCAATATCCGCCTTCTTTCCACTTGAGACCGCATATACGGCAATATCCCTTTTCATCCACTGTCCCTACGCAGGATTCATCAGAACAACACACCCGTTCTCCTTCTTCCAAGTCCTCATCCTCTTGGGGTTCGGGCATGGGAAGTTGTTGCTCTTGTTGTTGGGCCGAATCCGAAAGACTGACCACTGGGACCTTTGCTGAACTGGCCCCGCAAAGCCTGCAAAAGCCGTCCTCCCCAAGGGTCCCCACACAGGATTCATCGGGACATGGAATCCTCTCCGCCGGCTCTGCAGCCTCTGAGTTCTCCGCCGTCTCCAAGAGCCTTAGTTCCTCCTTTATGGAGGCCCATGGATCACGCTGCTTTTTGGCCATCAAGAGATCTCTACCCCCTTTCTACTCCTCCCCTCTTAGTTCGGCCGCCACCTTCCTCAGGCGAGCCACGACTCTAGGTTGACCTATGCTCACCAGCACATCGAAGAGACCTGGGCCCACTGTCTGCCCTGTAACTGCTGCCCTGACAGCGTTGATTATGAGACCTGGTTTCACAAACCACTCCTCGGCCGCCTCTCGCAGTAACAGCTCGGTGTTCTCTGTGGTGAAAGAGCTCAAAGACTCCAATCGTGATGCCAGATCCTCCAGCCAGCCTGCAATTCTAGGATCAGACTTGAGGTTACGTTCCCAGGCCCTTTGGTCCATGGGGTAATCTTCTGAGAAATAAGCCCTTCCCTGTGTTGAGAAATCCTCCAGGGTAAAGTACCTGGCCCTTATTAGCTCTACGGTGTTCTTGAACCAATCCCTGCGCTCCTTCAAATAGGAGGGATCCCAAAGGCCTTTTAGCTTGAGCTCTTCCTCCACGTAGGGGAGCAGCTCCTCCAGTGGCATGTTTCTGATGTAATGGGCGTTTATGTTTAGCGCCTTGGGATCGGCTATGAGTTTAGGGTCATCGGGATCATAGTTGAAAACCGAGTTAGACCGGGAAAGCCTCTCCAGGGAAAAGGCCTCCAGGAGCTCCTCACGGGATAGTATCTCTCTGTCGTCTCCTGGGGACCAACCCAGAAGGGCTATGAAATTGCAGAAGGCCCAGGGAAGAAAACCCTTCTCCCTGTAATACCTGACTGTCACAACCTCTCCATGCACACGCTTGGAGATCTTCCTGCGCTTGGGGTCCAGAGTCAGCGATATGTGGGCAAAAAGGGGCACTTCCCATCCCAGAGCCTGGTAAAGCATTACCTGCTTAGGGGTGTTGGCCCTGTGGTCCTGACCCCTTATCACATGGGTTATGTTATCTCTGTGATCGTCCACCATGTTGGAGAGCAGATAGATGGGAGTACCGTTGGAGCGCAGGATCACGAAGTCCTCTATGTCTTTAAACGCCTTCTCTTCGACACCGAAGACCGCATCCTGCCACACCACGCTTCCCTGCTCCCTGGGCACCCTGAATCTCACCACAAAGGGCTCGCCCCTGGATTCCCTTTTCTGTGCTTCCTCCGGGGGAATGTTCCTGCAGGTGCCGTCGTATTGGTAAGAGAGGTGAAGACGCATGGCTTCAAGCCTTTTTGCCTCAAGTGTCTCCTTTGTACAGAAGCATCTGTAGGCCAGGCCAGACTCCAGCAATTTTCTGGCCACCTCCCTGTGCTCTTGAACATATTGAGTCTGGAAATAGGGGCCCTCATCCCAGTCCAGGCCCATCCATCTGAGCCCATCCAAGATCTCCTGCACCGCCTCAGGGCTGGAGCGCTCAACATCTGTATCCTCTATGCGAAGCACCAGAACCCCACCGTGCTTCCTCGCAAAAAGCCAGTTAAAAAGAGCTGTTCTGGCCCCCCCGATGTGGAGGTAGCCCGTGGGAGAAGGTGGAAAACGAACCCTTACCTCCTGCATGAAAATGCCCCCTGTCTTGCTTGGTGCCAGAGCTGTAGCTCCTACCCAGAGCCACCGAAGGATTCATTGTAATGCGCTGTACCAGGGAACTCAACAACCAACAGCGGATAATGCTTCTGAACGCTTCCCGAAAAAATGCAGTTGTAGGAACTAAGGTGAACCTCTAAGCGCACCTAGGAGCATCTCCCCCCCCCCTTGCCAAGACCGCCATCGGTTTTGGGTATTCAAGATATCCATCAAGAGGGGTTTGGATTGCCCAAGAGTGGGAAACCATGCCCCACTTCATGGGCCCGGAGAACTTGCTTTGGCAAGATGGCACAGCCTGAGGTATTCTTTAGTGCATCTGCCAGGATGATTTTCCAACAGCAGAGAATTTTTTTCAGGAGGCTTCATGAACAAAGCCAAAGTTCACAAGATACGCCAGATACACACTGGAAAGGTATTTAGACTCGTGCAGGAAGAGCTGACTCTTCCCAATGGCTTCACCACCTGCCTGGAGCTGATCCGCCATCCTGGAGCAGCGGCCCTTGTCCCCTTGCTGGATGATCACAGGGTGCTCCTCATAAGGCAGTACAGGCATGCGGTGGGCCAGTTCATCTGGGAGATTCCTGCTGGGACCCGCTCTGCAGGGGAAGACCCGCTTGAGTGTGCCAAGAGGGAACTAATTGAAGAGACGGGCTATGAGGCCTCGGAGCTGATCCTCCTTGGGGAAATGGTGCCAGTGCCTGGTTACTCGGACGAGCGCATCCACATATACCTGGCCAGGGGGCTAAGCCCGGTGCCCCAGAGGCTGGAGCAGGACGAGGTGCTGGAGGTTCATCCATTACAAATGCACAAGGCCTTCCATATGGTGAAAAAAGGTCAGATCCAAGACGCCAAGACCATAGTGGGACTTACCCTGGCGCTTTCCCATTTGGGGACCGGAGTTGTCGGCTGAAGGAACCGATCAGGCCGGCCTCAGCCCAAACTCTTTGGCCAAGGCCTCCCAGGCTGGCACGGATCGCTCTATCATCTCCATGGGAACGCTGTAAGCAATTCTGAAATGCCCCGGCCAACCAAATCCAGTGCCGGGTGCCACCAGGATACACCTCCTTTGGGCTTCCTGGACAAAGCTGACATCATTGGCTATGGGGGAGCGGGGAAAAAGATAAAAAGCTCCCTGGGGCTTCACGGTCTCGAAGCCCAGATCTGTGAGCAACCCGTACAGCCTGTCTCTTCTTCTTTGATAAGATGCTACATCTATGCTCACATTCTGAAGAGAGGCCACTGCCAATTGCATCAAGGCAGGGGCATTGACAAATCCCAGGGTTCTGTTGGCAAAAACCATGGCAGCCATCAGCCTGTCCAGGTCAGCACAGCGTGGACTTGCCACCAAATATCCTATGCGCTCCCCTGCCAGGGCCAGATCCTTGGAATGGGAAGTGGCTATTACTGCATTGTCCACATACTTGAAGACATGGGGAAAGGCCACTCCGTCGTAAAGAAGCCTCCTATAGGGTTCATCCGAAAGAAGATATATGTCCCTTCCCAGATCCTTTCCTTTTTCCCTCAAAAGCTCTCCAAGCGCCTTTATTTGTTGCTCTGAATAGACCACCCCTGTGGGATTATTGGGTGAGTTGAGAACAAGAGCCTTGGTGCGAGGGTTGATGGCCCTTTCTATGGCTTCAAGATCCAAGGAGAAGTCCTTGGAGCTATTTACCACCACGCTGCTCCCACCATGATTGTCTACATAGAATCGATATTCCACAAAGAAGGGGGCCACTATGATGACCTCTTCCCCTGGATCCAAGAGGGCCTTGAGGGCAACATTGAGAGCCCCTCCTGCGCCCACGGTCATGACCACCTGCTCGGCCTTTACGGGCAACCCCGATTCCGCAGCCACGGTCTTGGCCACAGCCTCCCTGACCTCTTGGAAACCGGCATTGGGCATGTATCGATGAATTCCCGGCCTCTCCAGGAGGGACCTGACACACTCCACGAATTCCTTCGGAGGCTCCTCTGGGGGGTTCCCCAAAGAGAAATCGTACACGTTCTGCTCTCCCAATTTTGCCTTCAGCCTAGCGCCTTCCTCGAACATCTTCCTGATCCAGGAACCTTTCTCAAGATAAGAGGCCACTTTTTCAGAAATTCCCACCTCAATTACCTCCCCTCTCCAATACCAGTGGCCATAAAGGCCCGTTTGTACTTACCTCCCAGCAGCCTCACCCGGACTCGGGAAGCAGCACCGGATAAGAAGCCCCTGGGTTTTGCCCATCTCCGGCCTCTTGGCAAACCAGCCGTTAAGATCAAACTTCTTTCTCTCTCCTCACCTCCGTGCATTCAGCCTGGACCAAACAGGTCCCCTTATCTTGACCGAATCAGGAGCCGACCAGGTAAGCCTCCATTCGGTACCACAGTGGGGGCAGGCCATAACCTCCATGCCTTGAGCCGGAGCAAACCTCTGGAAACAGTTGAGGCATCGCACCTGTCTCTTGCGTTCTTCTTTACCAGCCATGAATCACCTCCTGAATCGTGCACGCCCCTGGAAAAGCTCCGGCTTGAGCCAAAAGCCAGGCCAAGCTCACAAGCGCCCAAGCTAACCCCAAAGGCCCCAAGATGTCAACAATTACATGGGCGCCCCCAGAGGCCCCAACTCCATTTCAAAAGCCACCTAAAGGCTCCTTGATCACGGTAAAGTGCCCAGTCCAAGGCTCTTCAATTCCCCTTCCAGGCCTCTCAGCGGCCACAAAATGCTGCTCTCAGGCCCCAGCCTTCTGGCCTCTGCCGCCCTCATATGATGACTGAGGCTGCCCCCTTGCAGCAAGATGCGCAAAATCCCTCCGATCCTCTCCACAGGTCCCAGGATCTGTGCACCTTTTAGCTTCCCATCTGCGATCAAGATCCCCATGGCATTGCCCCAGACATCCTTTTTGAAAAGAAGCCTCTCCCCTTGGGACTGTAGCTCAGCTGCTGCCATACCCACTGAGGCCACGGCCTTGTCCCCTATGCGCACAGTGGTCACATTGAGGGACCCAAGGAACCTCCTGCAGCCTCCGGCTGCATTGGCCCCAGCCACCCTACCCTGAAGCACTGCATTCCCCCACAGCATGTGAAGCCCTGTTCGGCCGTTTATCAGGTCCAAGGACTCTACGCAGTCCCCGCAGGCCCAAACCTGCTCTGCTTGGGTGGCCATCAAGGAGTCCACCGCGAGCCCTCCCGAGGCCCCAAGCCCCAAGGAGGCCTGGGAGGCAAGCTTCACCTCAGGCCTCATGCCCAGAACCAAAATGACTGCATCAGCCTCCAGGAAACCCGAAGAAGTCCTTACAGCCTCTACCTTTTGATTTCCCTGTACCTCCATCACCTTTTGACCTGTAAGCACATGGATTCCCTTCTGTTCCAGCAGAGCCTTCACCATCTCGGCCAAAGGTTCATCCAAGAGACGCGGAAGCACCCTGGGCAAGAGCTCTACCAGGTGTACTTTGCAGCCCCTGGCTGCCAGAGCCAGAGCACATTCCAGCCCCACTGGCCCTGCCCCCACCACCACTGCCCTTCTGGGCAAAGCCATGGCCAGTTGATCGGCATCTGCCAGAGTCTTGAGCGTGTGAACTCCCCTTAGGCCTACCCCCTCAATGGTAGGCACTACAGGCCTGCTACCAGTGGCCAGCACAAGGGAATCATAGCGCACCTCCTGGCCTTCTAGTACCAGAAGCCTTTTGGAAACATCCAAAGCAATGGCCGCGCTTCGGGCATAGAACTCTATGCCTGCTCTGTGATATTCTTGCGGATCTAACAAGAAGACCTTCTCCCTAGGAAGCTCTCCTGATACGTAATCTGCAAGAATGCATGCGCTGTAAAGAGGGTGCGCTTCCTCATGAAAAAGCAGAACCCTGCAATCAGGATCCTGCCTTTTTGCAGCCCAGGCTGCTTCATGACCTGCTATTCCTCCACCCACAATTGCTATGGTACGCATCTTTAGCCCCCGGCCACCATGAGCATGAAGGTGATCTTGTCACCGTTTTTCAAAGGGGTTTCCAAGTCCTCTCTGGAGAGCCATTCATGCTCGTTTTTGAGGATCTGTATGCTTTGGTCAACTTGTCCCCCCTGCGGGGCCAGAAGGCTTTTCTTAGCAACAAATCCGTAGCGGTGCTGGAGTTCCTCCAGGAGTGTTCCCAAAGTGGCCTCTTGCAGCTCCAGGCATATCTGCCTTGAGCCCGCCTGCTTTCTCAGCTCTGGCAGGCCCACGAACTCAACCCTTACTAACATTTGCTCATGCTCCCTTTCCCAAGCTGAGCAGCGCCTTGTGAAGCCTTTCTGCAGCCGCCCTTTTTCTGAGCATGGCTGCCTTGTCAGCATCCACAAATTGTAATGCCTTGGTCTCACAATATTTGACACAGGTAGGATCCCCGTGGCAAAGATCGCACCTGAGCACCTTCTTCTTTTTCTCGTCCCAACCAATGGCCCCAAAGGGACATGCTGAGATACAGGAGCGACAGCCCACGCAGCGCTCCTTGTCCACTCTTACCCTTCCCGCGCTTTCATCTCTTTGGATGGCCCTCACGGGGCACACAGCAGCACAAAGGGGCTCTTCGCAATGCTGGCAAAACATTGGCACATAAAAACCTTCCATCTCCCATTTGATAATATGGGTACGCGCTTTAGACGGATCGCTAGCACCCTCCTTTTTCACTGAGCAGACCATCTCACAAAGGCGACAACCTGTGCACTTCTCATGATCCACCACCATGATCTTACCCATTTCTTTTCCTCCTGTTGACCAGGGCTTCCAACAAGCCCTAGGGTCGGCAAGTCTCTATTTGCTCCTTGGGGTGATGATTCGCCTGGGAGAGTTTTCTCATGAAATCAAAACCACCCGAGTCTTGATTTCACCATTTCTCCGGTTTCAAGAGCTGCGAAGGCTCCTTGTCCAAGCCAAGCCTGGAGAGGGTTTCCTTAAGAGGTCTTCCCTCTTGGTCCCAACCATGAAGCTCATAGTACTCATCCAGCATATGCTCGAACTTGGAGCGGTCTATGACCCTTCCCCGGACCGCCTCCAGACCTTCAGGGGTGGGTTCCCGGAAATATCTTTCCGGCAGGTTGTCATCCTTTCGGCTTATGCCTTCCCTGACTAAAAACATCCTCTCCAGGTTGTAAACCCGCTCCCCGATCTCCATGAGCTGCTCTTCTGTAAAACTCAGGCCCACCACCTTTTCCAAGAGTCTGCTGTATTCAGCCCACTTGGGCATGTTAGGAGACAAGAACACGGTCTGGAACTTGCAGATCCCTAGGGAGTCCACAAGGGCGTAAAGGCATTCCTGCCAGAATACCATCCAGGGTTTTCCGCCATACTCCCTGTAGTCGCTTGTCATGCCTTTCTTCCCGTAGATTTGCTCCAGCACTGCTTCGGGCAGGTGATAGAGATCCACAGCAGGTCGGCTCCTTAGATGATCGGCACCTCGGGTGGCGGTGGCTATGCCCAAGGCCAGAGCCGGTGTGGGTCTCTCATCAGAGTGCAGATTGCTCATGCCTTTGATCTGGATATTGTAATAGGCCGTCTCCTCCCCCAACCTGCTGATGGCGACTCTGGGTCCATCCGCCAAGATGTCCCCCAGGCCCCTTCTGTAGGCTATGTCCTCCACCAGGCGCAGGACCTCGTCCATGCTCCCCCACTCCAGGTCCAGGTCTCCCAGGAGTTCCTTGGGCAGGAGCCCCTTTTCATTGAGCTCCATGGCCCAGGCTATCATGCTTCCGGTCTCCAGGGTGTCCAGGCCGTGTTTGTTCACTAGGTAGTTGCCCTCCAAGGCCTTGTGCAAACGGTTGCTTCCTACCTCGGTTCCGAAGGCCCCCAAAGTGGTGTATTCCGGCCCCTCACAATAGCTGCCTTTCCAGGGGCCTTCCCTGAGCAGGTACTTGTGCCTGCAATGCATGGTGCAGCCGAAGCAGGCCGTAACACCCGTGGAATAGTGCTCAATGCCTTCACATTCCAGCTCCTCAGAGTTGGGCAATTGGTTGGACTGGAAATTACGGGTGCGAACAAGCCCGGTGGAGTTGGTAACGTCGTAGATGAACATGGTGCCCCATTTGCCCATGATCTCGGCGTACTTGGAGGATTGGATGAAATCTATCAGCTCCTTGTGATAGGCAAGGGCTCCCTCTGGATCCGAAATAGGTATGGGAAGGGTCCCTCGCACCGCAATGGCCTTCAAGTTCTTGGAACCCATGAGAGCTCCCATACCCGTCCTTCCGGCTGCGTTTTTGGGTCCTGTGCGCACATTGGCGAAACGCACCAGATTCTCCCCTGCAGCCCCTATGGTTAGAACCTTGATGTCGGGATCTCCCAGCTCCCGCCTCAGAAGCTCCTGGGCCTCCAAGGAATCCGTGCCCCAGATCTGGCCTGCATCCCGAATCTGGATCTCCCCGTTGTGAACCCAAAGATAAGATGGCCTTGGGGCCTTGCCCCTGATTATGAGGTGATCGAAGCCTGCAAACCTGAGTTCCGGACCAAAAAAACCTCCTATATTGGAGCTGCCCACAAGCCCTGTCAGGGGTGATTTGCCTCCCACATGAGTCCTGGCAGCCGCAGGAGCGGGAGTGCCGGTGAGCAACCCGGCGCTGACTAGAAGCACGTTTTCGGGCCCCATGGGATCAACCCCTGGCCCCACCAGGTTGTAAAGAAGATACATGTCAATACCCCTGCCCCCGAGGAACCGTTGCCTAAGCTCCATGGGTATGGGCAGGACATCCACCCTCCCGGCCGAGAGATCCACAAAAGCCGCTTTTCGATCCCTTAGCATAGGCCTTCTCCTTTTTTTGTTGTTCAGTATACTGTAAGCTATCTTCAGACTAGCAATCTCTTTTTTCCTTGTCAACAAAAAACAGATTGACATGGGTAACAAATCTCTTTAAACTGCTATTGTTCAGAATAATGAACATGACACGCCATTATATACCACAACCCATCCTGAGAGCGGCTAGGGTTCTGGAACTCTTGGCATCTCAAAAGGCGCCCATGCGCCTTTCCCAGATATCCAGGGCGCTGGGAATCAGCAAGAGCTCGTTGTTGGGGGTGCTCTCGGCTCTGGAGGATCTAGGATGGTTGCAAAGAGAATCTGCCAGCGGATCTTACAGAATTGGAGTAGGGCTCCTGGAGCTCTCCAGGAAAGCCTTCGGCGAGTGGGACTTGCCCATTGTGGCCAAGCCGCTCATGGAGCAACTGGCTGAAAGCCTGGGCGAGAGCATCTTTCTGGGAGTCGTGAAGGAAGAGCACATGGTGATCCTGGCATGTGTGGAGGGAAGAGGTCAGATGAGTGTGACTTCTTCCCCAGGCACCAGGCTGCCACTTCTTGCTGCAGCCACGGGAAAGATTCTCCTGGCAGGGATGAGCCATGAGCAGGCCAGGCAGCTTCTGGAAACCCATACCCTTCCCAAGTTTACAGAGCGCTCCATCTGCGATCCCACCCGATTCATGGAAGAAGTCCAGAGGGCCCGAAGCCTCGGATATGCCACCGACGATGAAGAGTACCTAAGGGGCATAAGGGCTGTGGCGGCCCCCTTGCTACGTGGAAGCCTCACCATAGGTGCCTTGTGGTTAGTGGGTTTTTCATCCAGACTGTCCCTCTCCAGCTTGCACCAGGCTGGAAAGGAGCTGGTACGAACCTCAGGGATCATATCCAGGATGATCTCCTCCCAGACCCAAGCCCGATGATCCTCCTGATCGGGCAGGGGCTTCTCTTCTTGTGGGCTAAAGTTTAATTCTCCAGGGCCGATAAGTTCATCTGAGAGGTCTTGACCTCTGGATCAACAGCAAGAGCTTGCGAGGGGGAAATGGGCCGACCTGCGGCTATGGAACAAAAGGGTGTGTTACCCACTCTCCAAGGGCTGGATCTTTCTGAAAAGGACTTTCAGCGCTTCAGCCGTTTGGTTTACCAGCAGGCTGGGATAAACCTTCACCAGGGGAAGAAGGAGCTTCTCAAGGCGAGGCTGGCCAAAAGGATCAGGGAGCTTGGCTTTGGGTCCTTCTCACAATACTACGAGCACCTTGTACGCGATGAGACAGGCGATGAGCTTGTACATATGCTGGATTGCATTGCCACCAACCTGACTCGATTTTTCAGGGAAGAAGCACACTTTCAGTTCTTAGCCCAGGTGGTTTACCCTGAGTTCAAGCAGGCCCTGAAAAACAGTGGCAACAAAATGCTTTTTAAGGTATGGAGTGCCGCCTGTTCCACGGGCGAGGAGCCTTATTCCATAGCCATTCATGCCAGCTGCCACCTGGATTGCGATTTCCACATCCTGGCCACAGACATCTCCACCAAGGCCCTGGACAGGGCCGAAAAGGCAATTTATCTCGAGAGCGATCTCTCCCAAGTTCCGGCCCATATGATCAGCAGATTCTTCCTCAAAGGCTTTGGTCCCAAGCAGGGATATGTGCGCTTAAAACCTGAGATACGTTCACGGGTCAGCTTCTTCAGGCACAACCTCATGGATCCTCCGCCCATGGAAAAGAAGATGGATGTGGTTTTCTGCAGAAACGTGCTCATATATTTTGACCGCGAAACCCAAAAAAGAGTTGTTCAAAACATAGCCAGCGTCCTTAAGCCCGGAGGTTACCTTTTTGTGGGGCACGCCGAGAGCCTAAACGGGGCTGTGCCTCAATTACGTTATGTAAGACCGGCGGTATACAGGAAGCCATGATCCAATGAAACAAAGAATAGTAGGAATCGCTGACATGCAGGTAAGCTCCCAAGACTCTGAGGTCCTGGTCACCTATTCCCTGGGCAGTTGCATTGGCGTGGCCATTTACGACCCCCAGGCCAGGGTGGCTGGCCTCTTGCATTACATGCTTCCGGACTCATCCCTGGACCCTTCCAAGGCCCAACAAAAGCCTGCCATGTTCGCTGACACGGGCATACCCCTTCTTTTCAAGACTGCATACACCATGGGCCTACAAAAGCAAAGGGCCAGGGTGATAGTGGCAGGTGGGGCCCAGATTCTGGATGATTCGGGGTATTTCAATATCGGCAAGCGCAATTACGCCATGCTTCGCAAGATCTTCTGGCGTAACAACGTGCTCATAGATGCCGAAGATGTTGGAGGCAACTTGAACAGGACCCTTTACTTGGAGGTTGCCACAGGCCGTGCCTGGGTCAAGACCCCGGGGCAGGAGATGCGAGAATTATGAGCCCGGCAGAGCCAATATTGGAAGCAATGGACAGGGTGAAACCATTTCCCCAGGTGGTTCTCAAGGCCCTGAGTCTTCTACAGGATCCGGATGTGCCCGCATCAAAGCTGCTAGAGGTCATTCAGTACGACCCGGTCATAACCCTAAGGCTTCTTCAGGTATGCAACTCAGCTCTTTTCGGTTTCAGGCGCAGGGTTGAATCCCTTCAACAGGCCTTGGTGCTCCTGGGCAACCAGGGGATGGTCCGGCTCCTGGTCACCTTTGGAGCCCTGGATCTGCTTCGAGACCCCCTTCCAGGTTACGGCCTGGAGAGAGAGGAGCTGTGGCACCACTCGGTGGCTTGCGCCACTCTCACCCAGAGCTTTCTTAAACAGTTCAACCGTCCCCAAGACGCCATGGTGTTCACAGGAGCCTTGCTCCATGACGTGGGCAAGATCCTGCTCAACGAGTACGCAGGCAGGAAGTATTCGGAACTAGACAGGGTGATGGCGCAAAAAAACCTCTCAGCCTTGGAGGCGGAAAAAGAGGTATTGGGAATAGACCATGCAGAGCTAGGAGGTTTGCTGGGGGAGAGATGGAACCTGCCTTCTAACATAGTCAACATGATAGCCAGGCATCATGAGCCCGTACACCCGGGAAAGGACTCCCTGGCCACATGCCTGGTGCATCTTGCCAATGTCATGTGTGTGCAGATGGGCATCGGTGCGGGGGATCGGGGCCTGGCCAGCCGGCCGGCTCCGGATCTGTTGCTGGCCTTGGGCTGGTCCGGTCGCACCCTGGAGGTCTGTGTGTCCGATTGCTGGTGCGAGCTGGAAAGAATAAGAGCCCTCATAGGGATCTCTCAGAATGGGAGGGCATGACCATGGGACTCCATGCCTTGATAGTTGACGATTCCTCAGCCATGAGAGCCGTATTGAAAAAGGTAATAGCTCTCTCAGGCGCCGATGTTTCCGCATGTCTGGAGGCAGCCAACGGCAAGGAAGCCCTGGAGATGCTCGCCAAAGAATGGGTGGATGTGATATTGACCGACATTCACATGCCTGTCATGGATGGGATGGAATTCCTGGAGAATCTGCGCTCCGATGAGTTGTTGAGCCGGGTGCCGGTGGTTCTGGTTACCACGGAAGCCCGCAGGGAGCTCATAGACAGGGCTGCGGCCTTAGGGGCCAGAGCCCATGTGAGAAAACCTTTCCAACCCGAGACCATCAAGAAGGTCTTGGAGGCCATCTTAGGAGAGGAGTTTGCCCGTGGAACCGATGAAAGCATTGAGGGATGCGATTTCTGAGGTCCTTGAGACCATGTGCTTCATGTGCCCTGTACCTGTCAAGGAACCTCCCAAGAACCCCGATCCCTCAGAGCACTGGACTGGGGTGGAGATAGGTTTTGGAGGTCGAGGCGAGGGCTGCCTAAGAATCTATTTCCCTTGGGCAGTGGCAGTGGAGATGGCAAATGGGCTCAAGGGGGAGACAGATCTTATTCCAGAGGCTGAGGAGACCCATGATGTATTAAAGGAAGTGACCAACATGGTGGGTGGAAGTGTCCTCCAGAAGCTGGATCCCCAGGCAAAGTTTTCTTTAGAGCTACCCCGGGTTCTGGGGGAACTCAAGGACTGGGACCCCAAAGGAGCCTTGGCCGTGGAGCTCGACGGCCACCTCATACTTGCCAGACTGATCTGGAATGAGGAGCAAGGCCCATGAGGCCAATGTTCGAGAAACAGAAAACTAGAGAGGGAAAATAGCGGGAGAGTTCAAGTGAAAGAGTCGAAAGCCGCTGACGGTCGCATAAAAGTTCTGATAGTGGATGACTCAGCCATAGTCAGAAAGCTCCTATCTGAGCAGCTTTCCCGCTGCCCCCAGATAACGGTGGTGGGCACAGCTCCGGATCCCTATGTGGCCAGAGACAAGA
This sequence comes from bacterium, assembly GCA_037481695.1. Classification (NCBI taxonomy): domain Bacteria; species bacterium. The sequence continues at coordinate 76,337 of JBBFLE010000009.1, forward strand.
TTGTGACCCTGGAGCCTGATGTGATCACATTGGATGTGGAAATGCCCAAGATGGACGGCATAACCTTCTTGAAAAAGCTCATGCGCTACTATCCCCTGCCCGTAATAGTGGTCAGTTCCTTGACCCCCAGAGGCAGCCAGCTGGCCATGGAGGCGCTGGAGGCGGGTGCTGTGGAGGTGATCCCTAAACCAGGCTCTTCATATTCCGTGAATGAACTGGGGGAGATACTGATTGAAAAGATAAGGGCTGCAGCCCAAAGCAGAGTCTCCAGAGCCTGGGGGCAGCCCTGTACAGAGCCAAGCCCAGCCTCAACCTTCGAGCCTTCCACATTGAGGTTCACCACCGACAAGGTCATAGCCATAGGGGCTTCCACAGGAGGCACAGAGGCCATCCGCAAGGTCCTGGTCCAGATGCCTCCTGATTCCCCTGGGATAGTGATCGTACAGCATATGCCCGCTCAGTTTACCTCAGCTTTCGCCAGAAGGCTGGATGAGCTTTGTAGAATCAGGGTCATGGAGGCCACTGAGGGAGAAGCAGTGGCAGCAGGCAAAGCCCTCATAGCTCCTGGGAACTACCACCTCGTGCTCTCCAGAAGCGGCGCCAAGTACCAGGTACATGTCAGAACAGGTCCAAGGGTCTACTATCAGCGGCCCTCGGTGGATGTGCTTTTCCAATCCGTGGCCAGAGAGGCCGGTCCCAATGCCGTGGGAGTAATTCTCACGGGCATGGGAGCCGACGGCGCTAAAGGACTCTTGGCCATGAGACAGGCGGGGGCCAGGACCATAGCCCAAAATGAAGAGACGTGCGTGGTCTTTGGAATGCCAAGGGAAGCCATCCATCTGGGGGCAGCCGAAAGGGTGCTGCCCATAGAAGAGATCGCAGCAGAGGCTTTGCGCATGACTGCAGAGACAGCTCCTACAAGAGGGGCTGCTTGAAAACCATTGAAATCAGGAGGTGCCAATGAATGTGGAGTTCATCAATCCTTTCATCAATGCCACCATAAACGTGCTAAGTACCATGGGGGGCATAAGTCCAAGGCCTCAGAAGCCCCACCTGAAAAACGGAAGCCGCTCCTATGGAGAGGTGACAGGCATAATAGGCCTGGCTGGCAAAGAGGCCAAGGGATCATTTTCCGTGAGTTTTTCCAAGAGCTGCATAATAAAGGTGGTCTCCAACATGCTGGGCGAGGAGGTGCAGGATTTGGAAGGAGACATCATGGACGCGGTTGGGGAAATAACCAACATGATCTCAGGGGGGGCCAGGGCGGAACTGGAGAACAAGGGTTATTCCTTTGAGATGGCCATTCCCTCCATCATCTCAGGGAAGGATCACAAGATAGTGCACATTACAGATTTTCCCATAATCGTGGTCCCGTTTGATACAGATCATGGACCCTTTTTTGTGGAGGCGTGTCTGAAGACAGGAAAATGAGAATTACTTGGACGGTATTGGATAGTTCTTTTAGAGGAATGCCTTTTACGGCCAGGGGGTTTGGCCTAATTGGCAAAGCAGCTTGATTCATAAGAAGGGCAAGAACCCATCAAATGCAATGGAGGTTGGCATCATGCCGGATTTGAATGCAAGGATCTTGGTGGTGGACGATTTTTCTACCATGAGGAGAATAGTCAAGGGGATCCTCAAGAGGTTGGGTTACAGGGAAATCGACGAGGCGGAAGATGGCCAGATGGCCCTAAAGAGGCTAAAGGAGGCTCGCTATCAGCTCATCATCTGCGACTGGAACATGCCTGTTATGACCGGGCTGGATCTTTTAAAGGCGGTGCGATCCGACGAAGAGCTCAAGAGTATTCCTTTTCTTATGGTTACCGCCGAGGCCAAGAAAGAAAATATCCTGGAAGCCATCCAGGCAGGAGTCAGCAATTACATAGTAAAGCCCTTTACCGAGGAAGTCTTGTCCAAGAAACTGGAGGACATTTTCAAGAGTCGTGCTGCCTGAGGGCGCGGAGCAGACAGAATGGGAAAACCCACAGTTGTGGTGATAACAGAAAGGGAGTCTCTCAGAGGGCTGCTTAGGGCTGCGGCCGGGGCACGCGCATCCAGCCTGGGCTTTGCCACGAGCCGCTCGGATCTGATGATCCTCCTGGGTCGTGGTGATGTAAGGGCCGTGGCTGCCGATGCCTTGGGCCGCGGTCCTGCTGTCTGCACCCAGCTGGCCTGGGTCAAGGAAAAACAACCCTGGGTAAGGCTCTTTCTCATGGCCAAGGAGGATCCCTGGGATCTTCCAGAGGCACGCCAGCTCAAGGATTTTGTAACGTTCCTTAAGGTTCCCTCAGGACTTTCCGAGGCCAGAGAGCTTCTCAAGACTCTCTTCAATGAGCAAGCACAAGAGATCGTTCCCAGCGAGACCCCATCCCAGGGGCTGCAGTACGAAAGTGAAGATGCGGATCAAGAAATCATCTTGAGCGTCACCGAACTCATAGATCAGTTGCCTGCCCTGCCCCTTGTGGTTCAAAGAATCCTGAATCTTCTGGGAAGAGAGGACAGCTCCTCGCGCCAGATAGCAGATGCCATTTCCCTGGACCCAGCCTTGGCAGCCAAGGTGTTGAGGCTTGTGAACTCTGCCCTCTTTGCCCTGGCTGATCCTGTAACCACTGTCCAACATGCAGTGAGACTCCTGGGTTTTGCCGAAATCCGCAACCTCACCCTGGGCCTAAAGATCATGGAGACCTCCTTCGGCCAGGCCGAGGGCATACTGGATCGTTCCAAATTCTGGGAGCACAGCCTGGCCTGCGGAATATGCGCCAAGCACCTGGCCATTGGCTTCCAGGAAATAGACCCTGAAGAGGCATTCCTGGGAGGCCTCTTGCATGACATTGGCAAGTTGGTCTTGGACAGCTACTTCCAGGAAGCCTGGGCAGAAGCCATGGACAGATGCATGGGCTCCCAGAGCCTTCCCTTGGACATGGAAAGAAAGGTCGTGGGCTTGCCACACACCACCATAGGCAGGATGCTGGCCAGGCACTGGAAGATCCCTGAATTGCACCAGGCGGCCATAGAGCATCACCACCGGATCCCTCAGGCAAGCCAGCGCTCCCAGGCAGAGTACCTGCTGTGCGCGGTGGTCATGACAGCCAATCTCTTGGTGCGCTGGCTAGATTTGGGCACAAGCGGCCCCAGTGTCTTGTTGCCCATTCCCCAGGAGTTCAGAAACCTACTGCGTCTGGAGGACAAGAGACTCAAGCGTGTCATGGCTGACACCCTCAAGGAGGTTGGGGAATGGAAAGCCACGCTGGGGCTTGAGAGGCACGCCCCTTCTGATACTGCTTCCATTAACCCTCCGCAAGAAAAAGAACCATGCCGCCTTTGGATTGTCTCCCCTGTTGCCGAGAGAATGCCTTCCCTATCCCAGATCCTTGAGGTCTCTGGCTGCATGGTGGATCGCTCCCATTGGGGGGAGAAGCTCCTGGAAAAGGCCCAGGAAGTAAAGTGCACTGCAATCATAATGGATCTGAGATCCCTCAAAGCAGAGCCCGAGAAGTTGAAGGTCTTTCTTCAGGCCCTAAGAAAAAGAATTCAGGCGCCAATTCTTTTGGTGGCTCGAAACGGCAACGAATTGCCGCTCCAGGAAATGCCCGAGGATGTTCATCTCTTGAAGGGACTTCCCCATCGTGGCACCTTGTGCAACTGGCTGGAAAGGTTCACCATGTTGCCCGCTGATTCCCAGCCTTGCTGAGCACCGCTGCCTAGAAAGACCCAAAAATTGTGGAAGATTGCTAAAACATGCACCCTGAACCAAAGGTTCTCAGTGATAAACCCAATTGTGCTTTGATAAAGGCCGATTTCCCTTGTCTGCTGGGACTAAATAAGGTCTGGAAGCATTCTTGGGCTGGCCGCCTGGACTTCACGGGTGCTGGGAAATGATCCGGCAGGGTCAGTCCCTTTTTCTGGCCTGACTGATGAAGTCATACTGCCTTTGGAGACTGTATCTTATGATCTGGTCCCTGTCAGAATCGCTCAAGGAAACAAAACGCACGGCTGTCTGGTAGGAGCAGGGATCCTGAGCTCCATCTCCTGTCTCCAAGACATGAACCACTTCACCCACCAGTCGGATGATATGGTTGGGAGTCATGGGGAATTCCAGGGAAAGCTCTACCTGGTCCCCCACCTGGAAGCGCTCCCTGGTGGGAAATCTCATGCCGCAGCCGCTTATATTCACAAAGCAGGGTCTCAGGTTGACCTCAGGGCCAGGGAGCTTTCGACTCAATATCTCCTGCATCCAATTGAGCCTGGCTTCCAGGCTGGCCATCTTGCTCAAGAGTTCCAGGAGGATTTCCTTTTCTGAAAGCTCCTCATGGGAAAAGGAGTCCCTTGGGCATTCCGAGGCATCTTGCTGCTGGGTCTCTTGCCCAGCAGAGGAGCCCTCCAAGGTGGCTGGGCCCTGGCCCATATCTTCCACTTTCCTGTAGTGAAGCCTGACTAGGCCCTCCACCCTGAAGTATTCCCTTCTTTCACCCTGGACAGCATCTCTCCACATGAGACCAGACCTCTTGAAAAATGAAGGCCTACTGAAGCCTCCCGTTCAAAAAAGGCTCCAGGCCCCATGAATCCCTGGCATCCCCTATTTCTCCATGGCTTGTTCTATGGCTCTCCGGCCTGCCATGGAGCCATTGTCTCGGTTTACGACCTTCTGGGCGCACTGCTCCAGCACCTCCAGAAAAGCATTTACAACAGCCGGATCGAATTGGGTCCCACAGCAGGCCTTTATCTCAGCGGCTCCCTTCTCCACACTCATGGCCGGTCTGTAAGGCCGGTCCGAGGTCAAGGCATCAAATACATCGGCCACGGCCAGGATCCTGGCCAAAAGGGGTATCTTTTCCTCCCTGAGCCCGTCAGGATAGCCCCTGCCGTCCCACCTTTCATGGTGGTGTCTCACCAGAGCCCTTTCCTCGGGCAGGAAACCTATGGGGGCCAGGATCTCTTCTCCAATGACAGGATGTGCTTTTATTTGATCGAACTCCTCGGGTGTAAGAGGCCCTGGCTTCAAGAGCACCGAGTCCTTGATCCCCAGCTTCCCAAGATCATGCAGATAACCAGCCACCCGCAGGGTGTCTATTTGCTCAGGAGTGCAACCCATGTGCTGTGCTATTATCACAGCTATATCGGTCACCCTCTGGGAATGCTGTTTTGTGTATAGATCCCTTGCTTCCACAGTGGAGACCAAGGAACGAAGGGTAGACATGAGCACATCGAACAGGCTCTCGTAGAGATACTTGTTCTCCAGGCCCAAGGCAGCCCGCTTGGCCAGCTCTGAGACCAGCAACAGGTCGTGGCGGTCGAACTCCATGCTTTCCAGTTTCCCTGCTGCATGGACCACCCCTATGACTTCGCCCTTTATCACCAAGGGGACCAGCATCTGGGAAAAATTCTGGCCAGAGGCCTTCCCTGCTGCAGAAGGATCACTGGGCAAGAACAACCTGGGGCCCAGGATGGGGGTTCTCAGTCGAAGGGCTCTTTCCAAAAGACCCCTGGGCACCTCGGGCGCAGGGGGCAGATCAGTGCCTTCAGGCTGGTCAGGACTCCTGGCAAGGGTGATGACCCCACCCTCGTGTGGTGCCAAGAACTGGACCCACATGGCCTGCACTGCGGAGCGTGTTTCATGCACCAAAGATTTCAGGATGGCATCCCTGTTCAATGGAAAGGCTGCGATGGTCTGGCCCAGGGAGCAAAGGGCGGACATTTCCCTGACTTTTCTGTTGAGCTCTTCATTGAGCCTTTCCAGGGTTTTTTTGTGCTGAACCTGCTGCCTGAGGCCTTCGTTGTCCTCCAGAAGTTTCTTTTCCCTGAGAGCCTTCTCCAGGATCACCTGTAGCTGATCCAATCTAAAAGGCTTGGTTATGAAATCAGAGGCACCTTCTTTCATGCCCTGAATGGCCACATCCAGGGATGGGTATCCGGTGATGAGTATGACAGGCACATTGGGACGCTCCTCTTTCATGGCTCTCAGCAAGGAGATCCCATCCATGCCAGGCATCCTTATGTCCGACAAGACCACATCAGGACTTGCCTCACGGAAAAGAACCAGGGCTTCCTGCCCGTTGGAGGCTTCCCAGGTCTCGGCTCCCAGAACCCTACGGGCCATCTCCCTGAGAACCTTACGGATATTGGCCTCGTCGTCCACGATGAGGACTTTGGGCATTGCCTGGGCTTGCTGATTCATGGAGTTCCTGTTCCCCAGAAAGACTCAATCCACCCGCCCAACCGCCTCAGCACCTCAACCAGATGCGGTTCCGATCTTGTGTTGAAGCTTCATCCATTGCTCTTGCGTCAAGAGGCCTTGTTCCATGAGTCTCTTGAGTAGTTCCAGTTCCTCTTGCATGGAGTTCTCTGGTTGCCATTTCCTGTACCAGGAGAAGGCGGCCTGCGCACTGGGAGCCTGTTCCAGCACATCAGGCAGAGGGGCTCTTGGGGCAGGGGAACTGATCTTTATCTTTTCTTGACTCATCATGCTGCGAAGCTCATGCAATTCCTTCAGCAGGGAATCCCTTTCCAGGATCAGCTCATCTCTTTCTCTCAAGAGCCTCAAGTGCTCCTCGGCCCTGGCCACGGCAAGCCCCATCTCTTCCAAGAGAAAAGGCTTGGCCTTGTAGTCAAAGGCTCCCTGACTCATGGCCCGCACCGCCGTCTCTATGGATCCATAGCCGGTCATAAGAATTACCAGGGTCCGGGGGGAGCACTCCCTTGCCTTCTGAAGAACCCCCAGGCCGTCTACCCTTGGCATCACCAGATCCGTGACCACAACGTCCACCTTGCAGGATTCAAGAACCGTTATGGCCTCGGCTCCGTTTCTGGCCGTGAGTATTTCCCTCCAACTCTTACTGAGATAAGTGGCCAGAGCCTTGAGAAACCCGGCTTCATCATCCGCTATGAGGATGCGGATGGGATTCTGGGGGCTCATTCTTCGCAAGCTCCGGACTCAGATTCAGAATCCGGCTGGGGGAATGAGTCCTGCCTGAGCCTTCGAAGCACTTCCTCGGCGGTTTTCTGATAGATCTCCAACCTCTTGGCCTCGGCAGATATTACCACCCGGTCCCCTTCCTTCTCGGCAGAACCCCCTTGACGTCCCCTTGCCTCGGCCAGCTTGGATTGAACCTGCTGCCGATGATAGGTGCTGAGAAGACTCTGGATTTGATCTATGGTGATACCCATGGAGTTTCTCACCTCTTTGGGCTGGATGGGCCTGCCCTTTTTCAAATCCTCGTTCGCTCCCCGGTTGATTCACCGGGATCAAAAGATCTCCTGTTTCTTGCTTAATGCTCTTTTCTCACAAGAACGTCTCATTTTCTTTATCGGCAAAGGGAGCCAAAACTTTAGGCTTCAACCTCATCCTGTCTGGAGAAGCTTTTGCGTTCTGGGGAGGGAAGGCTTTTTTTGCCTTTTCAAAGACAGAGGCCCTGGCCATTCCAGGGCCCAACATCACGGGCCTAGATTCCCATGGGCGGGTCAATGATTCTGTTCAGAGCTCTAGCCCTTGAGATCCGCCAGCCTGGCTTCAAGGGTCTCGTCGGCAAGACGGGATGAACGGGCCCAATGGGCCATGCGCTCCACATCCCGGAGCCGGCCCGAGATCCTGGATCTTGCATCCAGGAGGCCGGCCCGGGAGTGGGTGTCGCTTCTTATTATATCTTCCAGCTTTGCGATGATGTAGGAGGAGGAACCGGATTTGCTGAAGGCCTTGCCCAGCTCTGGAAGAAGTCTTTCCCTTCTCTCCAGGGCTGCAAGGGCGGTGGGCCAGTCCTCCGAAGCAACGGCTTCGGCCAGATCCCTTGTGGCCAGAGCATATTCTTCCAGGAGATGGGAGCCTGGGAATTCGTTCATGGCCTTGCCTCCTGCATGTGGACCTTGGACTTTTGCTCCAGCTTGGATGGCATCCGAGCTTTCTCCCCCGACAATTCCTCCCATGCCTCCAGAAGCTGAGCTAGGTGGGATCTGACCTCTTGAATGGCCTTCATGTCCTTGCGTATATCGGCCTCCAGCAACCTCTTCAGGAAGTAGGCATAAAGGGAAGAAAAGGCTCGGGCTATCTGACCGCCTTTTTCCATGTCAAGAGCAGCCAAGAGTTCTGAGACCAGACCCACTGCTTTCTGGATCTCCTGCGACTTGCCCCTGTAGTCCTTCTGCTCCAGGGCAGTGGCGGCCCTGTCCAGGGCTGCCACTGCCCCTTGGTAAGCCATTACCACCAGTTTCAAAGGATGAGCGGTTTCCACTGCAACATTGCGATAGATTTCCACGGCCTGCTGAGATATCATCCTAGGCCCCCTCCTCACTTGTTCAAAGCGGTTATCTGCTGGCTGATCCAGCTCATCTGGCTTTGAAGCTTGCTTATAACGCTCTCCATCTGTATGAACTGATTGGTCATGGTGACCCTTCTTCTTTCAAGCTGGGCCTCCATGCTCTGAATCTGATCTTCCAGGCGCTCTATGTAGGCCTTTAGGGAGTCCTGTTTGTTGGTGATGTATCCCTCGAAGGCATCCACCATTCTGAAGAGGCTTCTGTAAAACCCCTCGGCCACCCCCAGGGTGAGGGTCACGCTGCCCACCTGGCCTGTCTCGGTGCCAGTATATGTCAGGGTAAGCCCGTCCACGTTGCTCTGGCCTGCATTGCCCCGGAGAGTCGTGCCGCTTCCTGTGGCTTCTTCTCCATTGATGGTGCCGGCCACATCCAGCCCCGCATAATCCCCGTCCAGTCCGACCCCCAAGATCAGCCCGTTTTCCTGTGCCACAGAAAAGGACTTGGAGCTTCCGTAATCCTTGTGGGTCAGGACCAGGTTCTTGCCATCAGAGGAGGTGGAGGCCTCCACAGGCATGGCATATCTGCCTTGAGTGCTTCCATCTGCTCCCGTGGGGTCCACGTCTATGGATCCAAAACTCAAGTTGCGTTCGGTTGGACCCACTATGGCAAGGGAAAGACTGCTGGTGCCCACGGTCTTGTCCGTAATGGTGATGCGACCTGAAGAATCCAGGGCAGCCACCACCTGGTTTCCGAAGGCGTTTTCTATGGCCGAAAGAAGCCCCTTTATGGTATCTGTGTTGACATCACTTATGGTGTAAGAACCGTTTATGATCCTTCCCCTTCTGTCAGTGCCTGAAAAACTTATGATGTCCCCGTCCTGAAGCCCTGCGGATTGGCCCGAGGCATCATAAACATCGGCCCAGACCGTGGATTGCGTGACAGGACTGGAGGCTTCTGCATCGCTGTAAAGGGGAGCGGCTCCCACCAGCTTCTGAGCATAGACGGATTCCAGCTCTTGATTTATGGCAGCCACCACCTCCTCTAGGCTCATGCCCGAAGAAAGGCTGATCCTGGAGGTGGCGCCTCCAGAGGTGATGGTCAGCACATCGTCTCCTGAGAGGCCTGAACTCAGATCAGCCGTGCCTGTCACAGAAGCCCTGGTGGCAGCCTGGGTTATGTTGACTGTGTAGGTGCCCGGCTTGGTCTTGATGCCGTAGGATACATAGCTCAAAAGACCGGTGCTGGTGGTCCCCACCACACCAAAGAGGCTTTGCACGTCCTGGAAGTTGCTGGACAGATAGCCCCTCAGGGTCGCATCTTCCACAGAGAGCTTGCCTTTGTTATCCAGCTTGATTCCCACCATGGCCGGAATGGAGAACTCTTCTGAGACACCCCAGACCCTGGAGACCAAATTGGCCATGAGCTCACTTTTGACAGAAGAGAGAGTGCCATCACCAAATAGCACGCCGCCTGTCTTCTTTTTTTCCTCGTCATACTTGCTCTGGGCTATGATGAAATCCATGACTGCGTTGTATTTCTCGGTGAAGTCCTTGAGCTTGTTGACGATGGAGTCCAGGTCCCTGTCCACCCGCAGGGTTATGGTGGTGCCTTCCTCTGCCTTGAGGAGATCCAGGCTCACCCCTGGAATGACTCCTTCTACGGTGTTGGAACTGAGGCTCACGAATCCGCCGTCTATGCTCAGCAGGGCATCCCTTCCTGCCGAGACCTCCATCCTGTAGCCTTTTTGCACAGGCTCAAAGTCCCCCAGGTCCAGATCTCCGCCTCCCTCGTTGTTGGATATGAGTCTCAGGCTCAAGGCGCTGGCTCCAGAGACATTGTCTGTGACCTGAATCTTGCCTTCGGCAGTGATCACTGCAGTCACATCTCCAAAGGCCGCCTCTATGGCATCCAGAAGTCCATGGAGCGTGTCCGTGGCCTTGTCCTGGATGGTGTACGTGGCACTCACAGAGGTGCCATCATGCTTGGTGCCTGTTATGGTTATGGTGTCGCCATTGGTGATATTGTTGGAGCCTCCTGCTGTATCCAGCTGAGACCAGGTGGTGGATGAATCCGCCGGCCCTCCCCCGATCTTGGAAAGGGAAGAGTCGCTTCTTTGGATCTCCTGGATGCTTCCCAAGGTATTGGAAAGAATGCCCAGAGTGTGGAGTATGTTGTTTTGATCCACAAAGGAGGTGGTCCCATTGATCTCCAGGGAATAGGTGGTCAGGCCATTTTGGTCTGTGTCACTTATCAGCTGGGCGCTGACTCCGTCTAAGGCATCTATCTGGGAGGCTATCTGACTCAAACTCCAGGAGAGATCTATTAGGATCTCCTGGCCTCCTATGCTCACGGTTCCCTGATGGGAGCCTGTAAGACCTAGTAGATCTGAGACAGAGCTTGTGGAACTGGAAAACACAGCAGACCTTGCGCCACTGCTGGTGGGGTTTCTTATCTGGGATGTGTTTGTGGTGAAACCCATGGCCACCAGGAGATCGTTTTCCCCGGCTGACCTCAGGTCCATGCCCTGGGAACCCTGGTTTTGGCTTGTGAGTATGAGCCTGTGATCCGTTGAGGAATACGAGACTATAGAGGCCCAGACTCCGCTTGCGTTGGAACCACTGTTTAGGGAGTTGATCCGGTCTCTCAAGGTCTCCAGCGTGTCCTGGGCCTCTATGCTCAGGAGCCTGCCTCCTATGATGAGGCTTCCTGCATAGGTCTCCCCCAGGGCCTCCTTTCGGCTGATGAAGCTCTTGCTGGAGAGTTTCTGGGCCTGGGCGGTCTGAAACACCTGTATCTCGTAGGTGCCGGGCACCGCGTATTGGCTTGGGGTTACAACCAGGATCTCCGAGGCACTGGTGGAAGAGGAGGAGCTAAGGGAGCTCTTGAATACATTCAGGGCCCTGGCCTTGGCGAGCTCCTCAGCAGCGGATTTCAGGGCCTGAAGCTTGCCTGTGAGCTCCTGCCAGGCCTTGAGCTTGTTTTCCTGCAATGTTTTTCTGCTGCTTACAAGATCCACCCTCTTGTGGTCCACCTTGATGAGCTGGTCTATCATGCTCCTCCAGTCCACCCCGGAGGAAAGCCCGCTGAAGGAAACCGAACCCAAAGCCATGATCTTCTCAATCCTCCTTGCGGTCGAAAAGCACTCCCATCATCTCCAGGAGCCTCTCCTGCATCTTTCTGATCTCCTCGGGGGGGATCTCTCTCACCACCTCACCCTCGGAGTCCAAGACCCTAATGGTGAGTCCCCTTCCCTTCTCGTTGACCACAAACTGAAGGGAGTACCTCATGCTGAGAAGGGCCTGGTTTACGGCCTCTGCCAGATGCTCGCTGAAGGCCTGGATGTCTGCCGAGTGATCAACTGGCTTGACCCACTGCAGATGGGAGACATCCGATGTTTCGGGGCCCTGCCCTGAAATGGAGGATACCTGAGCCCTGGCCTCTTCCCGAACTGGGGCGCTCTTGGGCTCTGTGCCAAGGCCAGAGACGGGTCTTACTTCCATGACCCTCTCCTTTCCCGGAAAACCCGGTTACTTCAGGCCCTCACCTCCGGGGAACCCCGGAAGGAGGGGAAAAAGGGAGGGGGGACACCCCCTCCCACTGGCCCTTAACGACCCAGAAGCGACAGAATGTTCTGCGGGGCCATGTTGGCCTGGGCCAGCATGGCTGTGCCGCTCTGGAGCAGGATCTGGGTCTTGGTGAAGCTGACCATCTCCATTGCCATGTCCGCATCCCTGATGACCGACTCGGATGCCGAGAGGTTCTCGATGGAGACCTGGAGGTTGGCGTACGTGTACTCCAGGCGGTTGGCAATGGCACCCACTGAGGCTCTGAAGTTGTTCACATCCGCTATGGCATCATCTATGATGTCCAAGGCTGCCTGTGCTCCGGCTAGGCTGCTCAAAGAAATGTTCGAAACTGCACTTCCTGAACCAAAGCCTATCGCGTCAGTGTCTATGCTAGTGAGTTGGAAGGAGATTTGATAAATGGTTTGGTTTTTGTCTCCTACCTGGAAGGAAGCGTCACTACCGGTAACCGTGATATCACCGAGCAAAGCCCCATCAGCAGTCGCCGCAAAAGCTTCTGTAGTCTTAAAGCTTATCCCAAAAGTCGAGAAATTCACAGTCTGTGCCCCGTCAGCAACAGTTATGGTTTGGGTTACACTTTGAGAGTTTTTGATTGTGACATTGGCTTGACCAGCAAGACCTGCAACAACAACTGTAACGGAGTACGTACCTGTAGCAGCGCCCTGTACGTCGAGGCCATAAACGTTGTCGACTGCAGTCGTCGACCCGGTCTTCGCTCCGAAGCCCGTGAGCAAAGACGTGTTCAGGTATTTTGTGGACTTCGCGATTCGGCTAATCTCATCTTTTAGTTTCTGGGCCTCTGCATCGATATCCGAAAGGTTAGCCTGGTTATTGTAGGATGCGGCCTGGGTGGCCAGTTCCTTTAGCCTGAGCAGCATGGAGTGGATCTGGTCTGCTCCACCTTCTGCCACCTGTAGCAGGCTTGAGGCCTGGGAGGCATTTCTGCTGGCAACAGTGAGAGAGCGCACCTGGGCGCTCAGCTTCTGGGCAATGGCCAGGCCGGCAGCATCATCTGCAGCGCGGTTGATCCTCAGGCCCGATGAGAGCCTCTCCATGTTCTTGGCCATGCGGGTATCGGTGATTTCCAGGTTTCTGTGGGCGTTTAAGGCAGCTATGTTGGTGTTGATCCTGAGTCCCATTTCTTCATCCTCCCTGATGGGTTGTTCCCGGGCATCCTTGCCCGGTGCTAGAAGAGCCTCTTGCGGGCTTCCCGCTCGCTCTCAAGGCCTTTGGCCTTTCCACCTCCTTTCCTGAGCTTTCAGGCTCTGAGACTCTTTTCGGAAAAAGAAGAGAAAACTTTAGCCCGTTGCTGAAAAAGGACCCCTCCAGCTCACCGCTTCTGGAGATAGCATCAAGAGCTCTTCGAGCGCTTAATGGCCCAAGGGGCGAAAGAGGGCCCCAAAAAAGCGATGGCTCCTGCCCGCCCAGGTTAGCTGATGAGGATGGGTGTCATGAAGTGGAGGTTTTATTTGTTTTCTTCAACTCATGGGATCTCAAACGGCTAGTATAGTCACATGGGCTTTCCCGAATTTCCTGCTATCACGCTAGCATGATCCCTCCACTACTTTCTCCAGATAATTGCTGTTGGACTCGAATGCATGATCCAGGGACAAACACAGTTGTCCCAAGGTGGCAAAAAAGTCTCTAGCCAGCTTCAAACGGTAAGCCAGGCCCCAGGCCTCGTCCTCAAACCGATCTCCCACCACATGCCACTCCAAAGCAAACGGAATTCCACAGGGTTGAAGCAGGTATTCTCCCAGACGCCTTACCGGACCTGGGTCCCAGATGAGCCTGTCCAGCACCTCTGCAATCCTCTCTGTGGTTTTCCTGAGGGATATCGCCAGGGGCGCTGGAATCTTATCCATTTCCTGGCAGGCCATGTCTTCCACCTGAGCCAAGGGGTCGGCCAGGAGTTCCAGCCCCTCCCTGCACCACTTAATGATCTGAGAGCTGAGGTCCCTGATGAAAAGCACTCCCTTTCTGAATTCCAGTGTCCTTCTTTGGCAAGACCGGCTCAAAGAGCCCAACAAGACATCTCTTGGAGAGAACTCCTCCAGGCAGTACTGCTCTATTGCCTGGGAGAAAGTCATGACATGGGTACCTTGTATGAATGCTCCACCCTCGGTGGCATTTATGCATTTGCCTGAGTACTCCATCAGGTGCTGTTCATATTGTTTGAGGAACTTGTACCAGGTGCCACAGGTCTTGACAGTTGGCTCCACATTGCCCGGAACTTCCAGCATCCGGTCCTCGTGAAAAAAGATCTGCCTTTCTCCGTGCACACAGCCTTGAGCATGGGTGAACCCCGATGGATCAAAGGCCAGATCCTGACCGATAAGTATTATGGGATCACAGCCCATGTATTCGGCTATCTTGAAAGCCATGTGTGCCGTGGAATTGCCCATGGCAAGGCAGTCTTCACCCATACCCAGGAGGCGGAAGAAGTCGTATGCTCTGTTTACAAAGAGCCTGGGGCCATGATACGAGGCCAAGGTCTCGGGGAAGATGAAGGAAACCATTGCATACACAGACTTCCCCGCCCTGTTGAGGCCCTCCACGAAGCGATGCGTTCCGGGTGTTCTTTCCACCGAGGTGACCATGTGCGGCTGTATTCCATGGCTGTCCAGGATCTTCCAGGATGCGTCTACAGCCAGGATCACCGCACGCTCCTTTACCAGCTTGAGCAGGTGAACGTTCTTGTTTAGAGAAGGACCGCTTGCCACCACCACCGCTGGACGGCCAGGAAAGAGTCCCTTCACGCTGCTGAGTCTGGGGCCCTGCACCACCTCCTGGGAGTTCTTGAGAAAATGTTCGTAGGCCACCAGGGTGTCAAAGGGATCATTGCCCAACTGCCCCATCCATGTGGATGCCGAGTCTGAAACAGCCTTGGGAACCTCCCGGTAATAATCCCCGTGCGTTGCCAAGGCTGCAGGCCAAGGAACAAAGCGAAGAGCCTTGATGTGGAGCATTTCGGACCAAAGCCCCTTGAGGAACCTGGAGAACAGGGATTCCTTGGGCACTCCCACCAGGATTTCCACCTGGGGGCAGCCCAGGATTTCCCTCAGGTCACTCACCTCCAGAGCCAAACGAAAACACTCTGGGTCTTGCTCCACGATGAAGAGTTTTCTGAGGGGTGCCTTGGCCCTAAGCAGAGGTCTGAGCTCCGAAAGCCCATAGCCCAGGCCCATCCCCAGCCACACCAAAAGATGCGCCTTGGCAGGCTCGAGGGAATGAATCAGGCAACGGGCGTAAGCCCATGGATCCTGAGGGTCGTAATACAAGACCGGTGGATCATTTTGCCTGAGCTCAAGCAGATTGGGGATCCCAGGCCTTGCAGATGGAATCAAACGGTAATTCTCGGGGGTTAAATCCCCAATGGCCCTGGCCAGATGGGGATCCTTCTTGGCCAGCACTTCCAAATTTTTCTCCAGGATGGATGCTCCTTCCATTTCATCTCCCAAGAGAGGCGCTCCCTTGCTTGTGGACCTCTGACAAGAGAATGCTCTCCAAAATCTCGGCCCCAGCCAGAAGGACCCTGTTTTCGGCAATAAGCCCGCGATCCAAAAGCCCTCTGCTTACCCTTTCAATCATCTCCACCAAGCACTCCAAACCTTGCTCCCTGGTCTCCAAGGAGATTTGAAGAACTCCGGCCATATCCCAAAGTGCAATAAGGGAGCCTTCCAGTTCTTTGACCCCAAGAAGGATAAGAAACTTGACCGCCTGAGCCAAAAGCGAAGCTGGATTCAAGCCCAGGGCGGACTCCATCATGTCCGAAGCCTTTTCCAGGTCCCCCTCAAGGACTGCCACTAGCGCCTTGTAACTCAAGAGATCCGTTTTTTGTACAGCCCCCAGTTCCTTGCCTTCTGCCTTTTCCCAATCAAGCTCCTGAAGCTCATCCATTCTCCCTGACCTTGCCAGAAGACCCGCAAGGCCCAAGAGAGCCTCTGGCGGCGCTGATGGCAAACCAAGAAGCTCCCTGTAGAGGCCCTCTGCCCGGCTCACATCCACCTTTTCCAGAAAACGGGCCAGATTCAGGCAAAAGGGCAAGACAACACTTTCCTGCCCGAACCGCTCATGCAGCAGCCACAACCATCTGAGCAACCCTTCGGTGTCCCCTGCGGAGGCATGATCCCCCACCGCAGCCAGCGCCACTTTGAGATCAGGCTGGGTGATGGTGTCGTAGATATTCAACTTGCGCCTTACTCTATCCGCCCTGGAAAAGGGATCGTGGAAAACAGTCAGATCCGAGGCTGCCACATTGGCTATGGGAATTCCCTTCTCCGCCAGGGATGGCTCGATCTCCTCTTCTATCTTTCCCCTGTATCCAACTCCATCAATCCTTGGAAAAATCCGCACAGCTTCTTTTTCCAGTTTTGGGTTGATGGCCCTCACAAAAACCAGCCAGTTATGACGGGTCTGTATGTGAGCTATGGGAACCCGAAAGGCCCGCGGTTCCTTAAGGGGCAACAGCGCTTTCAGAACATGGAGATTCAAGAGATGTTCAGGGGAAATGTATTCGTCCGCATCAAGCATGAACACATATTGGCCGGTAGCCTTTTCTAGTGCAAAGTTGCGAGCCTCTGAAAAATCACCCCCCCATGGGAATTCCTCTACCCTGGCTCCGAGAGAAATGGCTATTTCCTTGGTTCTATCCCTTGAGCCTGTGTCCACCACCAGTATCTCTTCAGCCAAGCCTCCTATGGAAGAGATACAGTTCTCAATGAATTTTTCCTCGTCGCGAGCCAAGATGCACAAGGTGAGACTGGCCCTTTTTTTCTCGTTTGCCTCTATGAGGAAGGCCAGTTTCTTTGCTTCGGAAATATCTTTCCCGCTGGAGCTGGCCTGAGCCACCAGATCCTTCAAGCACTCAAGCGCCTCCTCATCCCGGCCAAGCACCAGCATCATCTTGGCCATGTTAAACTTCACGCTGGAAGAAAATCCGGCGATCTCCTTTTGATCCACAAGAAGCTGTTCTGCCTCTGAGAATCGCCCTGAGGCCAGTGCTGCAAGGGCTGCCATTTGAGGCAAAAGAGGGTTGTTCTCACACCATGCCTTGGGAATTTTTTTCCACAGTTCAAATGCCTGGCTGTAATGTCCGAAGCGTATCAGATATGAAAGGGCCTGAGCCGCCATCTCGGAGTTTCCCCAGCCCTGCAAGATCCCCTTCTCTACTGCCGGGATATGCTCGTAACGCATGGTCAGATAGCTGGTCCAAGGCCACTGAAAGTGAGGACAGAAGCGGGTGTCATCAAAGTGGCGGAAGTGCCCATCTACGAACAGGCTTAGGTCAGAAATTTTTTGCCTGAGTGAGTTTTCATTGGTGTCAGAGGTTCTTTTTCTTATGGTGATCGGGGCAATCCTTCTCTCCATTGCTTCTGCTTGCTCGGGCCAAGCCATTCTCAAGGCCTCTTGAGGGAAGAGACGAGGCTCAAGCTGGTGATGAGACCTGCCCTTGCTTCCCAGAATCCCGACCAGATCAGGGGTGGTGACCCATTCAAAATCAGAGAGGTCCTTGTCTTCCAAGATAAGCTCTACGGCCAGCTCCCATACACAGGAAGGTTCCTGGAAGACCAGCTCTCTCAGGATATCCAGGCCCCTCGGGTCCATTTCCTCGCCTTCCTCCATGAGCAAGACCCATGGAGTCTGTATGGAGCTAAATGGAGTGAAAGAAGCTACCTCCAATCCGGTATGTGCCTGAGCGTCTCCGGGATTTCTCATTCCTGCAAGGGGCCACAAATGAGCCTCCTGGATCCTAAAGAGAGGCAGGCCCCCAAGCAGTTTGGGCACTGTGGGGCTCTTGCCCAGTAGAACCAGGCTCACCCTGTGCTCAAGACCCTGCTTGGGGTTCTTTTTCTTCTTGTTCAGAGCATTTTTCCTTTTCATGTCTTACCGCCGGCCGCATTTTCCAAGGGAATCTGGAAGTATGCCCTTATCTTTTTGGCCAGGAAGATCTCGGTCTTGGCCATGGATTCATGGGTGGCCCCACCCAGGTGAGGAGTCAGAAGGAGGTTCTTGTGCTCTCTGGCATAGCTCACCAATGGGGGGAGTCTCTCCCACCTTTTCCCGAGCCTTGGCTCTTCACAAAGCACATCCAGTGCAGCTCCTGCAATTCGACCATTTTCCAAGGCGCTTAGAAGCGCCTGCTCGTCCAAGATAGCTCCACGGCTGGTGTTGATCAAAAAGGCATCTGGTCTCATCCAGGCCAGCTCTCTGGAGCCCACCAGCCCCACTGTCTCGGGGCCAAGGGGCACATGCACGGAGATCACATGGCATTGTCTGAAAAGGCTCTCCTTGGAGACCATCTTCACTCCAGGCACTGAAATGCCTTCTCGCACATCAAAGGCCAGAACCTCCATGCCCAGGGCCATGACACAGGAGGCTACGAGTTTCCCAAGCCTTCCCAAACCCAATATGCCGAATTTTTTCCCTGCCAGCTCATGCCCACGGAAAAGATCCCTGTCCCAAACCCCATCCAGCACTGATGCATGAGCCCAGGGGATTCGCCTCATGAGGGCCAGGGTTAGGGCCAGGGTATGCTCTGCGGTGGCACGCACTGTATCCAGGAACTCCGTTTCCCCTCTGAGACAAAGAACCTGAATCCCCTGTCGCCGGGCTTCTTCCACATCTATGTGGTCCAGGCCCGTGGTCGGAGTTCCTATGACCCTGAGCTTTCCTTTGCGGGAAAGCAGCTCCGCTCCAATGCTGTACCCCAATCTGAGGATCACACCGTCGTAATTGCATATGTCATGGGCCAGCTCCTGGGGCGAAAGGGCTCTTTCCTCCACATGAGCGAACTCCCGAAGGATTTTCCTGGCCTCCTCGCAGTAGCCTTCTGGCTCCAGATTCAGAAGCCTTATGGGCTCATTCATTCCTGTTCCCCCTCACCGGGTCAGGGGCTGAGTACCTAAGGCGCAATTCAGCCAACTCCAGGTCTTCTTCTGTGTCTATGCTCACCGAGCGAATGGAAGGCATCTCATAGAGAAGGGGCTGGTCTCCCACAACCCTGTGGCCCTCCATAACAAGATCCCTCTTGGAGATATAAACAGCTCCATTTCTCCAGTAGATCTTCTCCCACTCTTGTCTTCGCCTGGTGTGGTTTTCCCCGGGCAAAAAGGGCCTGAGCCATGGCCCATCCCGCCTGTATAGGGTCAGGGGGTGCATGTGGTCCGCCTCGCACGCTGAAATAAGAGAGTCGGCCTGGGGTTGAGCCTCTTTGAAGGTTCTTATGGCTCCCTCGATGTCCTCGGGCAGCCTCAAGGGAGTTGTGGGCTGCAGCGTGACAACGCTATCAACCATGCAGCCACTGATCTGCTCATAATAGAGAATCGCATGCATTAAGGTACACCAGGTGGGGGACTCATCGGTTGCAAGTTCTGCCGGCCTCAGAAAGGGGACCCATGCCCCTGCTTCCTGAGAAATGCGGGCTATCTCCTGGGAATCAGTGGATACCAGACAGGCATCCATGCCCTTGGCTTTCTTAGCTGCCTCGATGGTGTATAGAATCAGGGGCTTGCCCAGCAGAGGACGAATGTTCTTGAGGGGAATTCCCCGAGAGCCGCCTCTGGCCGGGATTACCCCCAAAATGTGGCTGCTTTTCGTGGTTGAGTCCATGAACTCCACCTTGCCACGTGAAGTCTTTTCTGAACTGATGGTTCGTACTGGGCCAGTATTTTTGCTATTCTTTCCCCTGCATGACCATCCCCATAGGTGTAATCCGGCGCATACTTTCCGTGCTCCATCTGCCGCTTGATGGCTTTGAGTATTTCGCCCTCGTCATATCCTACATCCACTACATTGGGCCCCCTCTCCCTTCCCTGTTGCCGGGTTCCCACGTTGACTGCAGGAACTCCCAGAAAGGCCCCTTCACGTATGGCGCTGCTGCTGTTACCCACCAGACAGGCGCAGTTGTTGATGAGTTTCAGGTAATCCTCAGGGGAAAAGTTCCTGTAAAAGTGGATGTAATCCGGATTGTATTGCTCGCGGAAAACCCTAAGGCCTTTGGAGATGTCATCCGAGCCAGCATCTACATTGGGCCAAAGCCACACTGTCTGCATCTTGAGCCGGGAGATGGCTCTGAGGGTTTCCCATATCTGGTCCCAGGCATGACCATACTCGGTGGTGACCGGATGCTGAACAACCACCAGGTAAGGCTTGCTTGGATCCAACGGTGCTCCTACCCCTGTGTAGCGATCGAAGAGGCCGTTGATGCTTAGGTCCGTCCGAGGTATCAAGTCCAGAGACGGACACCCGACCCAGAAAACACTTTCCGGGTCTTCCCCCATATCTATGAGCCTTTCCATGGCCTGTTCGGTGGCCGGGAAGTGGATGTGAGCCAAACGGGTGATGGCGTGGCGCACGCTCTCGTCTATGGATCCGGTCAACTCCCCTCCCTGGGTGTGGGCCAGAACTATGTTCATGTAGCTGGCTGCCACGGCTGTGGCCAGGGTCTCGTAGCGATCGGCCACGGTGATGACCCGATGGGGCTTGAGGTTTTCAAAAAGGGTGGCCAGTTCTATGATGGCCATGCCCGTGGACTTGGCCATGGTCGTGGGCGTCTCCCCTTCCACCACACAGTACACGGTGGCAGAGGGCTCGAAACCATCGCGCCTTATGACCTCTATGGCGCTACCGAAACGAAACAGCAGAGCTGAAGCCCCCACCACAAGCTGCAGCTCTAGATCCGGGTGATCTTTTACGGCCTGGAGCACGCTCTTGATACGGCCGTAATTGGCACGGCTGGCCACCACAGCCAAAATCCTCTTCTTCATTTGTTGTCTCCCCATTTCCCCACGTACAGAGCCCTGAGCTTCAGTTCCTCTTCTGACATGCCCGGATGAGCCTGTCCCTTCATTTGTTCCACCAAAGCTGCCCATGCCACCAACTGGGCGAATTCCTCTGGAGTGCCGGAAACAGCTTGATCCTTGCCCGGAAGCCTGCGGCTCAAGGTGAAGTGCTTTTCCACCATCTGGGCACCCATGCTTATGGCCAACATGGAAGCCTCCACTCCCAGGCTATGGTCAGAAAACCCCACCTCCACCCCAAAAGATCTAAGCCAATTCATACGCTCCAGGTTGACCTTGTCCAAGGGGGTGGGATAGAGGGAAACACAGTGGAGCACCGTTACCTTGTGTCCCCGGGTATGCCTTATCATCCTTTCCACCTCCTCATCTGTGGACATCCCGGTTGAGATGATAAGGTGCTCGAACTTCTCCATGAGTCGATTCAGAAGGCGAAAACTGGCACAGTCGGGGCTTGCCACCTTGATGGTCCTGAGGCCCAAATCCGCAAGAAACTCGACCCTATCCAGATCAAAGCAGGTTGTAAGAAACTCCACTCCCTTTTGGCGACAGAAATTCACCAGGCGATAGTGGTCTTCGTCCGAAAGCTCTGTGGAGAGGTGCCTGGCAAAAGTTGCCTGGTAATCAGGAAAATCAGGCCTGAGCTTGCTGGCCTGCCAGGACTGAAATTTGACCATGTCCACACCCACCTCGGCGGCTGCAGACACCATGGCTTCAGCTATGGCCATGTTTCCCAGGTGATTCGAACCTATGTCGGCAACAATGCGGGTCTTCAACTGCCCCTCGGCTAACAGGTTTCTTTGCGCTCCCAGAATCTGTGCTCTGTGAGAAAGCGAGAAATGTGCCAAACCCTGATTCTTCTTTAAAGGAAAAGTTCAGGAAGGCCCATATCCAAAGACTCTGCAACGTCTGGAGCTGCATTGCCTGAGCCGGCTTGAGCCCAAGGGCAAAAGCTGCCTTACCTGCCAAGAAACCAGGTGCGGTGACACCAAAGAGTCACAAGAGTGACACCTGGACCCAAGGCTCTTGACAGCCAAGAGCATGGTTCTACCAGATCCTCTCTCACTCACAATCTCTCTGGCTCTTCTGAAAATCTTTCTTGTCTTAAGACCGCCTGCCCTCAGGCCCAGGCCACGGCTGGTATCGGGGGAAGGTATGTTCCCAGAAGGTGATGTACACAAGGAGACATGCAAGCAGGCCTTAGCTGTTAGTGCGGCATTGTTTTTGAGCTTGAGGCTCTGGCATGATGGTGTGCCTTATTTCATAACCCGAGCCCAGGAGAATGACCTGCTTTCCCATTCTGTTTTCGGGGTTAATGACAAGGGGGGCCATGAGATTGGCTGTTATGGATTGATTTGCTCTTTGAATGTTGACTATGACCAGGACTGCAGCCCCCTGGGCTTCTTCCAGATTGAGTTCTGCCAGGCTTTCCTTTGGTATGGCGTTGAGATAGTTCTCATCCAGGAGCAATGGGTCCATGACCACGAAAGCCAGGGCTGGATCATCCATGCTCTGCAGCCAGTGAAATGGGCTTTCCGGGGAGTGCTGCAAGAGCACAAACCTCCTGGCCTCAGGAAACCCGGGAAGGCCTTCTTGGAAGCAGACGGCCTTGGCCTCATCCACCTCTATGGTACCGAATCTGGTTGTCTCAAAGATCATCCCGGGTCGCCTTCCCTTTCCTGTCAAGCTTTAGCATGGTTGCAGCCATACTCAGATCCGCCGGTACGGCCTGGGCAGCCTCCTTGTTTTCTTTCTGGATTCGCTCGTAGATCTCCTTTCTGTGCACAGAGGTATAAGCCGGGGCCTGGACACCCAGCCTCACCTGCTTACCGCGAACATCCAGGATCTTTATGACCACCTCATCGCCTATGGCGATGCTCTCTCCAACTTTCCTGGTCAGAATCAACATGCAGCACCCTCCCTGGCGCTCAACCCAAGGCCTCCTGCCTCCCTGGGGTCAACCCATTTTTGTTTCCACCCTCCTCAGCCGGTGGCCTCCTAGCATGAGGCTCAGCTCAGAAACTCTATCAAACTCAACCTGGTTATCATAGCCGTAGTCCTGAGAGCTGCCTCGTAAGCTGTCTGCTGGTTGGCCAGGTCTGTGAGAAGCTTGGCCATATCAGCATCCTGGTAATCCGAGAGGGTTCCCTGCAGGTTCAACTCCAGGTCTGAAAGATTCTCGGCATTGGACTCTATGGACCTGATCCTGGAGCCCACCTCTCCACGGAGAGCCAAGAGCGCATCATGGCCTTGCTCCAGGCCGTCCAAGCTTTGAGTCACGGCCTGGGCATCGTTGCTCTCCAGGGCTGTGATAAGCCCCCGCAGCGTTTCCAGAACCTGGTTGTCCCTCAGGACCCCAGTTATTTCCACGTTCATGGCCACTGTCCTGCCCAGGCCCACATCCACCTGGATGGACTCCTGGTTCCCGTTGAAGGAAGCCTGATAATCATCGTCCCTCTCAACAGGCACCACAAGGGTCTGTGTACCTCCGAAAATGTACCTGTCTCCCAGCCTGGTATTGGCCAGGGCCAATATATGGTCATAGAGTTGTCTGACCTCCACCGCTGCGCTGGCCCGGGTTTGACTGTTGGCCGTGGCACTGCCTTGGGAAAGGGCTATCTCCTTGGCCCTCACAAGGACTTCCTCCATGTTCTGCAGGGCGGACTCGCTCAAGGAGAGCCAGGATTTCACGTATTCGATCTTTCGCTTGGCAGGATCTATTCTGGAAAGTTCGTTTTTCATTTCCATGATGCGCAAGGCCGAAATGGGATCGTCCGAGGCATTCAAGACCCTCTTTCCCGTGGAGGCCTGCTGGAGCAGTTTGAGAAGCCCCTCTCCTGCCCGATTAAGCTGGCTGTAAGTGGACTCCATCAGAAGCTTTTGGCTTACCCGCACGGCCTTACCCCTCAGCGCATCATCTCGATGAGACTCTGCATCATGTCCCTTCCAGTTTGTATGAGGCGGGCGGCTGCCTGATATGCCCACTGGTATTCCAGAAGCATTATCATTTCCTCATCCAGGTTCACTCCCGATGTGGAGGAGCGTTGTTGCTCTAGCTGCTCCACCACCTGATCCTGGTAATCTGCCACCCTGTAAGCTCCAGAAGCCTCCACACCCAGCCCGGAGACGGCAGTGGCCCAGGCCCGCTCCAGGCTCTCGCCGTCCAGAAGCGGAGCGTCCCTGAGAGCCAGCACATCCAGGGCGGCCTTGTTGTCTCCTGGTGTAAATGTGCCGTCCGCATCCTGCACCCGGCCAGCCCCTATGAGTCTGGCATCTTGCATCACAGCCTCTGAGACCCTGATGTCTTGACTGCCCGATCCAGTAAAGAGGGTGTTGAGCTCCAGGGCAGCCAGGGCATTTGAGGTGTCCTGGGAAATGGCAAAGCCAAAGCCTTCCGAGGCATCCAGAATCAATTTTCCCTCGGCCGAAACAGAAGCCTGAAGCCTCCCTCCGTTGGAAGGGTGACTTTGAATCTGATCCACCAGGTCCTGAAGGGTCGTGGAGCCAGCCACCACGCTGACCTGGATCACACCCAAGGCAGTGGGAGGATTTCCCTCGTCATATAACCAGATGTGGATTTCACCATCTTCTATCCTGTCCCCAAATCTGAGGCCTGAGTCCGAAAGGGGCCTTGAAGGATCGCTCGCTGCCTGACCCCACAAGGAGCTAAAAGGGCTCTTGCCAGAGGAGGTGGCCAGTTGCCTGTTAACGCTCCAGATGAGTTCCTGGGAAAGGTTTTGCAATCTATCCATTTCCCTGGAGACCACCTCCTGCCCCAGCCTAAGCATGCCGCCTATGGAGCCGGCCCTAATCTTGTCGGTCATGGGCACCAGCACGCCTGAGGAGCTTTGCCAGAAAACCTGCTCCAGGCCTGTGTCCGCTGTCTGGGTGGTGAGGCTCCAGTGATTGGGGCCTTCCACCAAGGCCACCCCACCTGGCCCTACAACGGAAAAACCATCCTCTGTTTCCCAGTATTGTACCTCCATCAAACCGGCCAGCTCATCCAAGGCCTTATCGCGCATATCTCTGAGATCATTGGCGTTTTGACCCGAGCCCTCGCTTCTTTTGATCTGAAGGTTCAGCTGTGAGATTTGTGAGGCCAGCTCATTTACTCTGTCCACCGAGAGCCTGACAGAGCGATTCAATTGCTCCTGCAACCCCACCAGTTTATCCCTGAGGCCTCTTATTCTGGATGACACCTGCACAGCGGCCTCCCTGACAGCCACCCTCTCGGTGGTGCCTTCTGGGTGGACGGACAGCTCCTCCCATGCCGACCAGAAGGCCCTGAGCTCGGATCCCAGGTCTGTGTCTGAAAGCCCAGAGAAAATGGATTCCAATTGCTTGTAATAACAAGACTGCGCCTGCAGGCTCCCCTTGGCGCTGAGCTCGCTTCTGAGCTGAATGCCCAGGAACCTATCGTAAACCCTCTCTATGCTGGCAGCCCTGACCCCTCTTCCTATCTGACCGGGTTGATAGTTCTCGGGGGTGGCAGGCTCCAGTATGAGCCTCTGGCGGCTGTAGCCTTGGGTGTTGACATTGGCCACATTGTGAGCTGTCACGGCCATGCCCAGTTGTTGAGCATGAAGGGCCCACTGTCCTATGTCCAATACCGATTGGATGCCAGCCATGGATTAACCCTTTGGCTCCGTGCTCAAGCCTCTTGAAGCAATGTACTCTTGGAGAGGCCTGAGGCCTCAAGCCTCCCCTCCATGGTGTAGTGACTAAAGCCCCTGCTCTCCCAGCCTGTGAGAAGCTCTATGGCTCCCTCTATGCGCCCGAGGGTGGAGCGGATGAGATATTGGTTGCCTGCGCTCAAATACTCCACCTCTCCCACAAGCTTCTCCAACTCCTCTCTGGAATCCACCAACTGCTCCCTGTAGGAACTCTCCATCACATCCAGGAGCTTTTGAAAAAGGCTTTCACCCTCTGTGGCCTGCACCACCCCCTTTATGCGCTCCCTCATGGCAACCCTGGATTCCTCCAGGATCCTGCCCTTGAGCTGAAGGGTCTCCTTTTCCTTCAGGATTTCCAGGATCCCGTCCAGGTCTTGCCGTATGAGACAGTCTCGCTCCTTGAGAAGCAGCTCGCGCTCTTCTCTGAGGTGGTTACTTTCAAGCCTCAGTTGACCCAAGAGATCTCTTCCGATCTCCACCCCGCTCATGACTCCGTCTCCGATCAGATCTCCCCCAAGAGGAGTGCTTCCAGGATCCGGTCGGACAGCTTCTCCAGATCCACTTTATACTTTCCCTCCTGAATCATGCTCTTGAGCTCCTCCACCCTCTCAAGCCTTACCTCGGGCATCTGCTCCAGGATCTCTTTGAGCTTCTGGATCTCCCTGGCCTGGGGGGATATCTCCACCTTTTCCCCTACGGTCTGGCCCTGCGCCTGGGGCTGGGAGCCCTTGATATCCTGCTGTGATTTGACCCGTTGGATAAGGTTTTGTATGGGCGTGTACCCGTCACTTCCGTTTATTTTCATGGGCCTACTCCTGGTTCCTGGATATTCTCAGGTTCTAAGGTCACTTTTCTTCTCCTGAGTCTATATCGGCAGGAACCGGAGAAACTTGAGTTTCTATGTGTTTTTGCCTCGCAAGAGCCTGCTCTTCTAGATGTCCCAGAAGCAGTTCCTTGAGGCCCAGGCCCCTTCTTGCCAGGACCCTGGAGACCTCCTCGTCGAAAAGACTTCTGTAAATCTCTTCTTGTCGGCTCTCAGAGCAAAGCGCAGTGCGCCTCATGGCCTTGAGCATCTGTTGGATGAAGATGGCTTCAAACTCCTCGCAGGCCCTGGTCAGTTTTTCCCTTCCCCCCTGTTCGCCTGAGGCTCTGCCACTTGCTGCCCTCAGAACCCCTTCCCAACCCGGCCCGCTGGAAATGCTTGTCCCAGGATGCAGGGACTCCATCCAACTGCCCATCACATTACCTCCAGGTTGGCATGCAAGGCCCCTGCCTTGTGAATGGCCTGCAGGATGGTGATCAATTGCCTTGGATTGGCCCCTATGGCGTTTAAGGCACGCACCAGCTCTGCGATGGTCACCCCGCCCTGAAGTAAGGTAATACCTTGCCCTTTTTCTTCCACCTTCACATCGCTTCTGGGCGCCACCACGGTCTGGCCTCCTGGAGCCATGTCCGCCCCTGTGGTGGCCCCGCTGGAAGGCTGGGCCCCTTGGGGAGGCCTGGGTGAAAAGGGGGCTGCTGGAACCACCTCCGGAGTCTCTTTGATGATGACCGTTAGACCTCCCTGAGCTATGGCAACGGGATCTATCCGAACCCTTTCACCCATGATGACTGTTCCGGTCCTTTCATCCAGGATGACCTTTCCTGAGGCATCTGGCTGGATCTCAACCGCTTCGGCCGCTGCCAGAAACTCAGCCTGTCTTCCTTCAAATCCACTGGGCACCACTAGTTCCAGAGTGCGGCCGTCTATGCTCCTGGCCACCCCTGGCCCCAATCTGCTGTTGAGGGCTTTGACGGCCCTTTGGGCAGTGGTGAAATCCTCCTGGTGAAGAACGAGTCTGAAGATGTCTTTTTGGCCGAAGGAACTCCTCACCTCCCTCTCCACCGTACCTCCGTTGGGAACCATGCCAACCGTGGGATGGTTCTGCTGCACTCTGCCGCCTGAGGCTCCTCCAAAACTGAAGCCTCCCACGGAAACCGCCCCCTGGGCCAGCACATAGACCTGCCCGTCAGGACCATGCAGTGGGGTCAACAAGAGGGTCCCCCCCTGAAGGCTCTTGGCATCTCCGATGGAGGCCACCTGCACATCCAGGTTTTGACCTTGCCTTGCAAAGGCCGGAAGCTGGGCCGTGACCATCACGGCCGCCACATTTTTCACCTTCACCGCCTCGGGTGGGACCCTGATTCCCATTCTCTGAAGCATGTTGGCCAGTGAGTGGACCGTAAACTGGGTATTGTTCTGATCACCCGTGCCCTGAAGTCCTATCACAAGACCGTAGCCCACCAGAGGGTTGGATCTGACCCCCTCTATGGAGGAGATCTCCTTGAGCCTTACAGCCATGGCCGTGTTACATAAACAGGAGCCCAAGAAGAGAAAACAGAAGAAAAACCAGACACATGTTTTGGCCTTCATGCTTTCCTCCTCAGAAAGGCCATATGTGATCCAAGAGCCGGCCTACCCAGCCTGGCTTTTGCTTGTCGCTGACCACCCCTTGGCCTGCATAGGCTATCTGGGCGTCGGCAATGGAGCTTGACAGCACAGTATTGTCCGAGGAGATGTCCTCAGGTCTTATGACACCCCTGAGTATTATGTACTGCCTCTCGTTGTTTATTATGACTTCCCTGTATCCCTCCACCCTCAGCAGGCCGTGGGGCAGCACATCCACCACTTTGGCGGTCATGGTGGCCACCAAGGTGTCCTTTCTCTGAGTTGTACCGGAGCCTTCAAAGTCGTTTTTCAATGAGCCAGAAGCCTCAGGCTTGAATCCCCCAATGTTCAGGGGAGCACCGAAGAAGCTGCTCATGGAGGCGGAAAGGGAACTATCCCTGGAAGTCTTGGTGCTGGCGCTCTTGAGGGCCTCTGCGTTCTCCACTATGCGAATGGTCACCACATCCCCCACATGCCTGGCTCTTAGATCCGAGTAGAGGTCTCCGAGTCTGCTCCCCGGCCTCCAGAGGCTTCCCTCTGCAGCAGGCTGTTCAGGAATCCTGCTGGAGGGTGGAAATGCGTTCCAGGCAGGAGGCGGAGGCAAGCTAGGGCTGCAGCCCCACCCCAGGCACGCAACACACAAGAAGCAGGCACAAGCAAACCGCTTTTCCCACATTCCCCATGCTCCCTTGACTCTAAAATTGGACTCTCACGCCCCCCGGATGCTCAACAGAGGCCAAGACCACCTGTCTGGAAGAGGTATTCAGAACCCTAATCTTTTGGCCTGATCCCCCCTCCTCCAGAGCCTCTCCAGGAGCCACTATCTTGAGACCGCCCTTTTCCAGCAAGATCTCCACCTTCTGACCCTTGCGCACAATGGGCTCGGGCTTGAACTGGTCCAAGCGAAGCACGCTGCCCGCCTGAAGACTCCTTACAGCCCTCATGCCCATCAACACAGAGGGGTCTTCCACCGCTCCTGCTGGTTGCACTCCAGCGCCCAGGGGTTTCTTGACAACATCTCCAGGCCCCAGCACTCCACCCTTGGGAATGGAACGGGAAAGAACCCATACCCCGTGGGATTGCCCTTCATTGCTCCTTTGGGCTCCTGTCCAGGCCATGGAGGGCCACAATAGGCAAAAGACCATTAATGTCAACGCTAAGCTACAGGCAGTTTCCTTAAAGGCTTTAGCCATGATCCCCTCCCCGGGTCCTTCTCTACCTCTTTAGGTTGTTGACCATCTGAAGCATGTCATCTGAGGTTTGAATGGCCTTGGAGTTTATCTCATAGGCCCTTTGGGCCACGATCATGGCCACCATCTCCTCCACGATGTTCACGTTGGACATCTCGAGAAAACCCTGTGCCAGCGTTCCTAGACCCTGGTCTCCTGGAGTCCCCTCCACAGGATCTCCGGAAGAATCTGTGGGCATGAAGGCATTGCGGCCCACCGCGAACAGGCCAGGGGGATTGGGGAAACGTGTGAGGGTTATGCGGCCTACCTCGGAGAAACCGTTTTGACCTGGCCGCATGACAGAAACTGTCCCGTCGGCCCCCACGGAAATGGCCGTGGCATCTTGGGGAATGGTTATACCAGGCTCCAGCCTGTAACCTTCAGAGGTGACCACCTCTCCCTGGGCATTCAGTTTGAAGGCTCCATCTCGGGTATAGGCAGTTTCCCCTGAGGGCAGAACTATCTTGAAAAAACCCTGGCCTTCGATGGCCATGTCCAATTCATTTCTGGTGAGCTGAAAATCACCCTGGCCAAAAAGCTTGTGCACGGCAACAGGCCTGGTTCCAAGTCCCACCTGAAAGCCTGTGGGAAGCTGGCTTTGAGCAGAGGAGGCGGCCCCAGGATAGCTCAGGGACTGGTAAAGCAAGTCCTGAAAATTCACCTTGCTCTTCTTGAAGCCTGTAGTGTTGGCATTGGCCAGGTTATTGGATATGACATCTATCTGAAGCTGCTGGGCTTCCATACCCGAAGCCGCTGTCCAAAGAGATCTAAGCATTGGAACCTCCTTCTCGATCCAGTCGGTGACTCATCAACAAGAGATGATCACGGCTCAACTGATGAACTCCTTAAAAATGGCTTGCTCTTCTTTCTCCTTTTGAGTGCTCCAGGCAGCCTGGGGCCTTCATCCGGGCTAGGCGGTTCTGCTCAGTTCCTGCACTGCCTTCTCTCCCAGCCTGTCTAAGGTCTGGACCATTCTCTGATTCATCTCAAAGGCACGAATGGCCTCTATCATCTGCACCATGCACTTGATGGAATTCACGTTGGACATCTCCAGGTGGGCCGGTAAGACCTCCACCTTGGCCATCTCCTCCATTGAAACCCCCTCGGGGACCCCATAGAGCCCATCTCCCAAAGGGGTTAGCTTTTGTGGCTCTGTAACTCTCACCACCTTGAGCTTGCCCAGGACCGAATTTCCTGATGACACATTTCCTTCCTGGTTGATGCTCAGGCTGCCCCCGGCCGATACGATCTGGCCGTTTTGACCCAGCACTGCCATGCCCCTTAGCACCAGCTTGCCTTCCCCATTCATTGAAAAACGCCCGTCACGAGTCAACCTGATGCCATCAGGTGCCTCCACCACAAAGAAACCTTCCTGTGCCAGCGCCACATCCAGAGGTTCTCCTGTGTAGTGGATCTCACCTGGTGAAAAATCAGTGCGCCTCTCCACCAGTCTCACGTGGCTGGGGGCATCCGGGCCCAGCCCTGGAATTTCCAGGGGGCGCTCCTCCAAGACCACCTCCCCCATCTTGAAGCCTACGGTGTTGGCATTGGCCAGATTGTGGGCCAGCACATCCATCCTTTCCTGCCTGACCGCCATGCCTGAGGCCGCAACATAAAGTTCTGCAAACATCCTCAACTCCTTTGGGAACCAGCCTGGGTCAGAACATGACTTCTAACCCATTGGGTCGAACTCTCTTTTTGCAACTCCCATACCAATCCCATCCCTGGGCCCAGGCCCTTTGTGCCTTGCATCACGCACAACCTGGCTGAAGGCCCTGAATGTTCAACCGGCATTTCCTTCCCCAGGGTAGGCATTTTTCTCCCTCACCCTGTACACAAAGGCCAAAACCTCTGCCACGGCCCTGTAAAGCACCGGAGGTATCTCCTGATTCAGATCCAGCTCTGCCAGAAGCCCCACCAGGCAAGGATCTTCCTGGATGGGGATATTGTTGGCCCTGGCTATCTGGATTATCTTCTTTGCTATTTCCCCCCTGCCCTTAGCCAAAACCCTCGGAGCGGGATCCACTCCCCTGCGATAGCCCAAGGCCACGGCTTTGAGAAGTCTTTCCCCCAGGGAGGATTGCAAAGGCTGATCCTGATGGCTCATGCCACAACACCCAAGAGCTGCTCTGGTAGCTCCAGCTCCTGCTCGCACCACTCCCTGCTGTCCTCCAGAGTTTCCAGGGTGCATTCCACTGCAGAGGGCCAAATCCCCCTTAGCCCTTCCACCAAGGAGTCCATCTGAGTCTGGAGTCTCACGCGCAGATCCTCTCTGGAGACCTTGAGCTGGCAGCCCAGAAGGCTTCCCAAAAGGTAGATCCTGGCCAGAATCCTACCCATGTCCTCCATTTCCAAGCGCAAGGTGATGGACCATCCCCTCTTCATAAGGCCGTCTTTGTCGCGCACCCATCTGCCTATTCTCATGTCCCCCCAGCTCTTGGGAGGCATCCACCAGGGGGGAAGACTAAGAACCATCTGAGGACTCTCGTGCTCCTGACCCAAAAGGCACAAGCACTGTGCTGCCTGCAGCAGATCCAGCATGCGACCTAGGCCTCCCTGCCTGAGGCCAGAATCTTTCAAAGAATCCATGGCCTTCAACACATCAGCTTTCAAATCCGGGAGGATGGAACCTTTCTCAGCCTTTCCCAAGACCAGGTCTCTAAGCTTGGCCTCCAGGAATATACCGCTGGCCCGTATGAGCCTGCCTAGGTCCCAGTGTCTGCTTTCCCAGGGAGGCAGATCTCCCAAAACAGCTCTTGCGAATCCAGCCTTCATTCCAGAGCCGGCATTTTCCATTTCCTCCTGAGTCTCCATCAGGGTATAGGCAAGCAGTTCCCAGCTCATGAATGACAGGCCCTTTTTCAGGCATGCAGCCCACAAGCTCTGGTAATCCGTTTGAGATGCTCCCACACAGCGAAGCACAAGCTCGGGTCTTAGAGTCTGCACCTGCAGGCTCAGAATCTGGCCAGGCTGCACCTGCACGGAGGACTTGGCCCAAAGCTCCTGCCCCTCTATCTCCACAAGAAATCTGCCATCAGAGCCTTGTGCCAAGACAATTGCCTGCACCATGCGTCCCACCCAAAGCTGCAGCCCCTGTGTTCTGCCACCCGTTGCCGAAGCAGCAAGCACAAGACCTGGAGCCTGAGTGCTTTCCACCCTCATGCCTGAGCCCTACCCTTGGAGCCCAGATGTTGCATGAGTTGAAGCTCCCCAAGGCCCAAACCACTCTTACGGGCCACTTCCTCCACCGACAATCCCTGGCGGAGCCACCTGAGGGCAACCTCGTACGAAGATTCGGGGATGGGATTTTCCTCTTGGGCCTTGTGAAGCTTCTCCAGGGTCTCGCAGGCCCTGATCTCGGCCCTGTCAAGCTCTTCTGCGGCCTCTTTGAGTCTCTGGATCCGGGAGTCCATTCCTTCCATGAGCCCCTTGGCAATGTCCTGGAACTCCGCGGTACGGGAGTCTATCTCCTTTAGGAGATCCTCATGCATCCTGGAGAAGTTCCTGGAGGAATTACTTGCTTTAAACACGCACAAAAGGATCAAACCCCCTGCAACCAGGTCAAAGGCCAACTGCAAAATTGTGATGAGCTTGAGATCCACCCTTTCCCCCTTCCTTTGCTGAGCCATTAGACCCTGATGTCTATGTTCTTTTGGGAAGCCTCTTCTTCTTCAGAAAGCTCCTGTTCCATCTCCTCGGGAATCTGGGACTCGCCATGGCCTTGGGGTCTGTGTGCTTTTGCTGCACGAGCCCTGCTGTTTCCTGTTCTGCCTTGTCCAAGCCTCTCCAGAGGCCCCAGGATGGCAGAAGGTCCGCCGTTTTCCATGATCACCTCCCCCCGGCCCCCTCCCAGCTGGTTGCGGCCTTGGAAGCATCTCTGAATTGATGGCAAACTGCTTTTCCCCCTGTTGGCTCAAAGTATCAAGTATTGAAGAAACCTGATGCCTTCTTTCTTGACCCAGGGCCATCTCAAACTAAGTCTCTGTGCCATGGAAGCCCGAAGCCTGCTTATACCCTGATCTCCCAGGAGCTCCCCTGGATCCATTTCCCTTATGAGTTCCAAGAGTTCCCTTCTCACTTCCCAGCTCTGCAAGCCAGTTTCCTCCAGCTCCAAAGACAAGGACACCCAAAGACCCGCCCTGCCCTCCTTGAGAGGCACCACCAAGTCCAAGACCATTTCTTGGGGCCCTTGCTCTGGGGTAGGTACCTCTGGTTGAGGCTTGGATATGGTCCAAAGGAAAGAAACAAAGGCCAGGCATATCACCACACAAGCCGAAGCTGCCATGAAAAGGGATTTTTCCACAGGGCTCTTCTCTTCCAGGTACAGGCGCACCCCCGCCAAGCCAAGCCACCTCAGTTTGCCTGACTGGCGCCAGGAAGCCTCGCCTTTGGGAGAGGCCTCTGTTGGGGGCTCATGTGTCTGTTGCTGCTGGGACAAATTCTCCCCCGAAGGCTCGGAGCTCTCTGGAATCTCCTCCAGAACAGGGGTCTCGGAGTCTTCCTCCTCATGAAGCCCCATCTTGCGCTCCCACTCTTCCAGAGCCGCCTCATCCATCTGGTCTTCAAAAAGAAGGGCCTCCTCCACTTCCCTGCCCTTTCTCTTCAAGACCTTGGGTTTTTTGGGACTCTCTGCTGACAAGCCCCTGGCCTCCTTTTCAGATCTTCTTCTCCAGGCAAGCCCTAAGTTTCTTAAGGGCCGCAGAGTGGATCTGGCACACCCTGGACTCCGTCACATCCAGGATCATTCCGATTTCCTTCATGGTAAGCTCTTCATAGTAGTAAAGCTGGAGCACCAGCTGCTCTTTTTCATTGAGGTGTTTTAGACCATCCAGCACCTTGGATCTCAGCTGGCGGTTGCTCAATGACTCGTAAGGATCCGCTTCAGATGTAAGATTGAGTTTTTGCTCCCCGGGCTCCCCTTCCAAGAGATCCTCTATGGACATGAAGCCCGATCCCTTTGTCTCCATGAGCATTTGGTGATAGGCTCCCATCTCCAGGCCCAGGAAATCGGCCAGTTCCTCCTCGGTGGGAGAACGCTTGAGTTTTCCCTCCAGTTTGAATTGAGCTTCTTCGAGCCTCTTGATCTTCTCTCGGGTGGTCCTGGTGGCCCAATCCATGGAACGCAGCTCGTCCAAGATGGCTCCTCTGATGCGGAACTCCGCATAGGTCTTAAGCTGAGTGCCACGGCTCTCATCGAACTTCTCGAGGGCGTCCAGAAGTCCCAAGATGCCTGCGTGGGTCAGGTCCTGCACATCCACATAGTGGGGTATTCTTCCCACCAACCTGAGCACCTGATACTTGATGAAGGGAAGAAAGGCCTGGATCTGCTTTTCTCGCTCCGAGGGCTCTGCCCCGCTATTGGGCTGAGCAGTGGCCTCAGCACTTTCCTTTAAGAGGATCTGTCCTCTCATGGCTACCTCACGAATAGGGTCCGAACAGTACCATTTCCGAACATGAACTCTCCCGTCCCGCTATCTCTCTTAGCCTTGTGCCCACCTGGACAAGATTCATGGAGGCCCGGGCCTCGGGATACAGGTGCACAAAGGGCTTCTGGCTCCGCACAGATGAGGCCACTGCCGAATCCCAAGGGATCCACCCCAGATCTGTCAGGGAGAACCTGAGGAACCTCTCCACCACCCTGTTCAGCCCGCAGAAGGTCTCTTGAGCCTCGGCCTCGCTTCGGGCTGTGTTCACCAGGATCCAGAAGTCCCTTCTTCGATAGTGCATGAACATGAGTTTGATCATGGCATAGGCATCGGTTATGCTCGTGGGCTCCGGGGTAACAACCACCATGATTCTCTCTGCCATGGCATTGAAATGAAGTACATTGGGAGAAACCCCGGCTGCGGTATCTATGAGCACCAGGTCATGCTCGTAACGCAGATCGTTTATGCCAGAGTAAAGACTCAGCCTCTGCTCCCTGCTCAGGTGGGTAAGATCCAGCTGCCCCGAGCCTCCTGGCAATATGCCGATGCCCGAAGGACCCTTGAGAAGCACCTTGTCCAGGCTGCAACGCCCTGCCAGGAAATCCCTTATGGTCCTCTCGGGTGAAAGCCCAAAGAGCACATCCACATTGGCCAATCCCATGTCCCCGTCCAGAAGCAGCACCCTTGTGCCCATGTCGGAGAGGATACAAGCAAGGTTTGCCGCCAGGCTTGTCTTTCCGACTCCTCCTTTGCCGCTGGTGACGGCCAGGCTCCTCAAAGGGGAGTTCTTGAGGCCCTCTTGCATGCTGCTGCGAAAGCGCATCTGTCGAAGTGTGGTACCTTGGTCCCTAACCAAGATCATTTCCCATGGCCTCCATCAGATGAGATTCACCCTGCGGCCTGCAATGTCTCGGCCTCAGGGTAGAACAAAGGCAATCCCCAGAGGGTCCAGCTGGCCATGTCCTGCTTGGTGGCACTTCTGATGTCTTCTGGAACCCTCTGCCCCGTGGTGAAAAAGGCAAAAGGCAGCCTCATTTGAAGCGATACACTAAAGAGAGCCCCAAAATGGGGGGCCTCGTCCAGCTTGGTGCCTATCAGGCCCACTGGTCTCAAGGAGATGAACCTCCTCACCGCTCGTTCCAGGGCCGAGGACTCTGTGGTGGCACTCACCAGCAAGAGAGTCTTTACTCTGGTATCCGAACAGAGTATGTCCCTGAGCTCTCCCATATGAGACCCGTCCATGGGGCTTCTGCCCGCTGTGTCTATCAAGATGATGTCCTTGTCCGAATGGGAATCCAGAACCCTGGGGAGCTCACCGGGCTCGAGCACCACTTCCAATGGCACTCCCATTATCCTGGCATAGGTCCTGAGTTGCTCCACGGCCGCTATTCTGTAGGTATCGTTGGTGACCAGGGCCACCTTTTTGCCTCCATCCAAGGCGCAGCGGGCAGCGATCTTTGCCACGGTGGTGGTCTTTCCTACTCCTGTGGGGCCTATGAGAGCCAGCACAGCAGGGCCCTTGGAGGGGTCCCTGATGAGGGGATCCTGGGTCTTGGCCAGTCTGCTCAAGAGGCTCTCCACCGTGGGAGAGAAGTTCTCTTCCTCGAGGATTCTTTGGCCCAGTTCCTGTTCCACCCTCAGGACTATTTGAAGAGCATGGGATTCGCGCATGCCGTTTCGAACCAATTTTAGGAGCATGGCATTGCCCGGAGCAGTGGACACCTGTGAGTCTCTGATCCTGACATGTTGAACCATCTTGCTGGTCCACCACCTCAGCTCTTCCAGCTCAGATTCCAGCC
Source organism: bacterium (assembly GCA_037481695.1). Lineage (NCBI taxonomy): Bacteria > bacterium. Next base: position 112,521 of record JBBFLE010000009.1, read on the forward strand.
TGGAGCTCAGCTCCAGGGCAGGTTGTCTGGCTGCCTCGAACACCTGCGCCATCTCCCTCTTGAGTTCCCCCAGTTCCTCTTTGAGAGACTCCAGAGCCTTGAGCCCAGCCTCCTGCCCCTTCACCCCTTCAGGGAGAGGCTCTCCACTGCCTGGGCTACCGGGCCCGTCCAAGGCGGCTGTGACCTCTACCATGGGCCTGCCCAGAAGCCCGAAGGCTCTTTTTCCGTCCACCACCTTTCTGGTGGAGAGGATGACCGCTTGGGGGCCCAGGTCCCTCTTGATGAGGCGAAGGGCTTCCTGCATGTCTATGGCCTTGTAGGTCTTAACTTTCATGGCTCAACCTCACGCTGTCCAATGCCTTGATGGCCACATCTGGATCCACCTCTTGATGGGACATTACCGTCAGGGTGGGAATGTAACGCTCAGTGAGCTGCTTGAGATGAGGCCTCAAGGCAGCGTCGCAGAGCAATACGGGTGGATGGGGACTGTGCAGGTGAGGCTCCAGGGCCCTTTGTATGGAAAGTATGACTCGTCGGGCTGTTTCAGGATCCAGGGCCAGGAAGGATTCCAGCTCGTTCCTCCTGATGGAGCTCAACAGCATCTCCTCCAGGGCCGGATCCAACAACAAGGCAGGAAGCCTCTGCTCTTCATCCAGATGTTTCCTGGTTATGGCCCTGCCCAGGGAGCAGCGCACGTGTTCTGCCAGGATTCTAGGATTGCGGGTATGAGGAGCCCAGTCTCCCAGGCTCTCCAGAATCTGCACCAGGTTCCTGATGGATATCCGCTCCCTCAGTAGATACTGGAGCACCCTGTGCACTTCTCCTATGCTGAGCAACTTGGGCACCAGCTCCTCCACCACCTTGGGATGCTCCTTGGCCACGTTGTCCAGGAGTCTCTGGACATCTTGACGGCTCAGGAGTTCGTGCAGATGTGAACGAACCACTTCTGATAGGTGGGTTACAAGCACGGTATCCGGGTCCACCACCGTATAGCCCAGGGCCTGGGCCCTGTCTCTCTCGCTTTGGGGGATCCAGAGGGCCGGAAGCCCGAATGTTGGCTCCTGGGTGGGAATGCCCTTGATGGGGGTCTTGACTGAGCCCGCGTCAAGGGCCAGACAGTGGCCCATCATCAGCTCGCCTGAGGCTACCTGGACCCCGTTGAGCTTTATGCTGTATTGATTGGGCTTCAGGTGAAGATTGTCCCTGATATGCATCAGAGGAATCACCACTCCCATGTCCAGGGCCACCTGCCGCCGGATCATCCTGATGCGCTCAAGCACAGTGCCTTTCTGTTCCGAGTCCACCAAAGGAATGAGTGCATAGCCTATCTCCAGCTCTAGGGGATCCATGGGAAGCAAAGCTTCCACCTCTTCTCTGGAGCTTACTCCCGGCTTTGCAGCAGCAGAGGCCTGGGCCTTTTGCTCTTGCTGTTTTTTCTTTTCTGTGCCGTGAATCTTCCAGGCCACCACTGCTGCCCCCAAGGCCAGGCCCATGAAAGGAAGAGCCGGAAGCCCTGGCAAGAGGCCCAGAATCAAGATGATGGCAGATGCCATGGCCACTGCCCTGAAGTTATGGATCACCTGTTTCAACAGGTCTGTACCCAGAAAAGAGTCTGAGGCTGCCCTGGTGACCACCAGGCCCGCTGATGTGGAGACCACCAGAGCTGGAATCTGGGAGACCAACCCGTCACCGATGGTGAGGATCGTGTATGTTCGAAGGCCTTCCAGAATGGGCATTCCCTTCTGCCCTACCCCGATTAGAAGGCCTCCCACAATATTTATGAACACTATGACTATGCCGGCTATGGCGTCTCCCCTGACGAATTTGCTGGCACCATCCATGGCCCCGTAGAAATCCGCTTCTCTTTCTATGAGCTTGCGGCGTTGTCTGGCGGTGCTGTCATCTATGAGCCCAGCGTTCAAATCTGCATCTATGCTCATCTGTTTGCCGGGCATGGCATCCAGGGTGAAGCGGGCAGCCACCTCTGCGATCCTACCCGAACCCTTTGTGATCACTATGAAGTTGATGACCACCAGTATCAGGAACACCACCATGCCCACCACGTAGTTGCCACCCACCACAAAGCTGCCAAAGGCCTTGATCACATGCCCGGCTGCATCCGGACCCTCATTGCCATGGAGCAATATCAACCTTGTGGAGGCCACGTTCAAAGAAAGCCTAAAGAGGGTGGCCACCAGCAACATGGTGGGAAAAACAGAGAACTCCAGGGGTTGCACTATGTAAAGGGCCACCATCATGATCAAGACCGACATGGTTATGTTGAAAGCCAGAAGAAGGTCCAGGAGGGGTTTGGGAAGAGGGAAAACCATCACCAGCAAGATTCCCATTACCCCTGCGGCCAAGAGCACCTCGCCGCTTTTGAGAAGACCTCCTGTGGAGGGAATTGCTAGTCTTTGAGTGCTCACCTGTTCTCTGCCCCTTTTATTTTTTTATTCGGCTGCAGCATCCAAGGCTCAGCCTTCAAACGCCTTTGACTAGAGCTGAGCAGATCTTTGTGGCTCTGCCATCCCCTGGCTTCTGGGGTTTCTTTTGCTGTATACGTGAGCCAACACCTCGGCCACGGCCCTGTATAGCTCGGCTGGAATCTGCGAGCCCACATCCACCATCTTGTACAGGGCTTGGGCCAGAGGCTTGTTTTCCACTATCTCCACACCATGCTCTCTTGCCATCTCCCTTATTTTGGTAGCCAGGTATCCTGCGCCCTTGGCCACAACCGTGGGAGCAGACATGGTGTTTTTCTGGTATTGAAGGGCCACTGCCAGGTGCTCGGGGTTGGTTATTACAACATCGGCTTTGGGGACAGCGGCCATCATCCTTCGCCTGGCCATCTCCCTCTGCCTCTGGCGTATCCTGGCCCTCACCTTGGGATCTCCCTCCCTCTGGCGGTATTCTTCCTTTACCTCATCCTTGGTCATGCGGAGACTCCGTTCGTGTTCCCATCTCTGATAGAGGAAATCCAGGATGGCCAGCCCGGCCAGGACCATCCCTGCTCTGAGACCTATGTTCAGGATCCCTTTGGCCAACTCTGATCCCATATCCCAGGCTGACACGCTCCCCATGGAGGCCAGGGTCTCCCATTCGGACATGACCGTCCGCCATATGACCCAGGCCACGATCCCCATCTTGAGAAGCCCCTTGATGAGTTCAGCCACTGACTGGAGGGAAAAGACCCTCTTGAATCCCTCCACAGGGTTTATCCTGGACCACTTGGGCGAGAGGGCTTCGGTGGCATTGAGAAAGCCAAACTGAGCCACATGGCTGGCAATCACAATGAGTACCAGCAGTCCCAATACTGGCCCTGCCAAAAGAGCCGTACTTGCCAGAAGATCCATGAAGATCTGATGAGTTGTCTGGGCAGTGATCTGAATCTCCCAGCTTCTGGAGATGAGCCCACCCAGTGTGTTCATGGCAAGACCGCTTAGAGCGCCACCCGCCAAGATCAGGAAGCCAGAGGCTGCCAGCAGTACTGCTGCGGAAGACACCTCCCTGCTCTTGGCCACCTGACCCCGTTTTCTGGCCTCCTCCCTGCGTCTTGGGGTCGGGGCTTCTGTTCTTTCCTGATCGCTTCTGGGGGGCATATCAGCTGCCTTTCAGCTCCAGAGTCTCTTGCCCAAAGGCCTCGTCACAATACCAGGACCCGGTATTCCCTTGCGGGTCTTCACACCCCTCAATGCCAAAACAGACTCCTGTATGCTCCTGCAAGCCAGTTCAAGCCCTTTTCGGACCAGGACCCCATGATGCCGAGACCCAGGCCCATACAGGCCAAACCCACTCCAATCTGAAAGGGTGCGGCCACGATGAAGATATTCATCTGGGGCATCATCCTGGCCAAAACACCAAGTCCTACCTGAACAAACAGCAGTAAGAGAAGTGCCGGCGCAGCCAGGGAAAGAGCCGAGCCAAAAAGGGCCCTTCCCAATTCCGTGACTGTCTCTGCCAACCCAAGGCTGCCTGTCAAAGGACTCTGCCCAGGGTTTTGAAAGAGCACCCATATGGCAAGATGATGTCCGTCCAAAGCCAGGAATAACCAAATGGCCAGCAACTGCATGAACTGGGCCACCACCGACATGTGTTGGTTTTCCACTGGATCCATGACATTGGCAATTCCAAGACCCATCTGGAATCCCACTATCTGGGCAGCAAGGGGTGCTGCAGACAGAACCAGTTGCGACAGCCAACCCACACAAAGCCCGAAGAGGGCCTCACGAATCACCACGGCCGCCCAGGAAGCCAGATCCCAAGGAACCTCCTTGAAAGGAACAGGTACTATGGGAAGCAGGGCCCAGGAAAGAGCCAGCACCAGCATTATCTTCACATGTGTGGGAACCGCCCTGGCCCCAAGCAGAGGAAAGCTGATGCTCAACCCGGCCATTCTGGCCAGGATGGGCCCCAACATGGGGATCCTCTCCCACATGAGATCTAGCGCATCCACAGCTCCACGTCCCCCATTACCCTGGTGGTGAATTCCATGAGCAGATTCAGCATCCAAGGCAAAAACAAAGCCAGGGCCGCCACGACTGCCAGGAGCTTGGGCACAAAGGTGAGGGTCATGTCCTGGATCTGGGTGACAGCCTGGATCAGGCTTACAGCCAAACCAGCCAGAAGGCCCAGCCCCAGCATGGGACCGCAAAGCAGCATGGTGATTTGCAATGCCTCTCTACCCAAGGCTATGACAGTAGATTGATCCAAGAGATCACCTCACCTTCTTGTTCACATGAAGCTCCTAACAAGGGAGCCCACAAGCAGGTTCCATCCATCCACCAACACAAAAAGCATCAGCTTCAGAGGAAGCGAGATCATCACCGGAGGCAGCATCAACATGCCCATGGAAAGTAGAAGGCTGGACACCACCAGATCCAGGATCAGAAAAGGCACATGCAACACAAAACCTATCTGAAAGGCTGTCTTGAGCTCGCTGATCATGAAGGCCGGGATGAGTGCCCTCATGGGAACCTCGGAGGGTTCTCGAGGCACCTCCATCTTACCCAGGTCCAGAAAAAGAAGGATGTCCTTTTGCCGCGTCTGTTTGAGCATGAACTCCCTTACAGGCACAATGGCCCGCTCTAGAGCCTCTTTCTGGGAGATCTGATTCTGTAGGTAAGGCTCCAGGGCTTCCTGGTGCACCCGGCTCCACACCGGGGTCATTACAAAGACAGTAAGGAACAGGGCCAGACCTATCAGGATCTGGCCAGGAGGAAGCTGTTGAGTGCCTATGGCCTGTCTTACCAAGGAAAGCACTACCACGATCCTGGTAAAGGACGTGAGCATCAAGACCAAGGCAGGGGCCAAAGACAGGACCGTAAGCAGCAAAAGGATCTGTAGAGCTGGAGCCACTTGGGCTCCTTCTCCCAGTTTTATGCTCAGTTCAGGCCCAGCCCAGGCCTCTGCTCCCATCACCAAGCCTGCTCCCAAAAGCTGAACCAGGCACAAAAGAGCTCTACTCAAGGCCGCTCCTCCTGCCCTTGACTGGAGAAGTTGTCTTGTTTACCGGGGAGTCTGGCCAGCATCTCCAGGCCATCTCTTCCAGAACAAAGAAGAAACTTCTCACCCTCTACCTCCACCACCAAAAGGGTCCGACCCTGACCCACTGGCTTGGCCCCTTTGATCTCAATGATGGAACCTTGCAGGCCAGTGCCTTGCGGCAGGCGATTCCCTATGCCCTTCAAGGCCCACGGCACAAGGAACGCCAGCCCTGTCACAAACAAGATGCCCCCCAGAGGTTCCAATGCTCTGGGGACCTCTTTGGGAAAGCCCAAGCCCATTGCCCACAACAGAGCTCCGATTAGAGCCACCAGAAGAATCCAGGTAAGGGGGCGTCTTTTCAGATACAGGCTTTGGTTCATGCCATTCTTTCCACCCTTTCCTGGGGGCTCAGGATTTCTGATATGCGTATACCAAACTTCTCGTTGACCACCACCACCTCGCCCCTGGCTATGAGTTTCTGATTCACGAATATTTCCAGATGCTCCCCCACCATTTTGGAGAGCTCTATCACAGAACCCTGGCTCAACTGGATGACATCCTTCACGGGCATTCTGGTTCGACCCAGCTCCACGCTCACCTGCATGGGGATGTCCAGGATCCTGTCCAGGGAACGAATCTTTTCCTCCAGGTTTTCTGCGCTCTCACCTGGAGCCTGCTGCACGCTGTTGACCTGAGATTGCTCTGACATTGGGAGAATCCCTCCGAACCTAGAGTTCAACGGCCTTCTGTTTACTCAGAGCCAGTCTCTGAGGATCTTTCCTGAGAGCAAATGAGCCTGCTTATCCCAGCCTGGCTGCTATCTTGACAGCCCTCTTTCCATTGGATTCCCCAGGCTGGGCCAGGAACTTGGGGACTCCTTCCACTCTCACAGGCAGAAGACCCCCTCGGCCTCCTTCCAGCCACAGTGTGTCTCCCTCTCGAAGCTCCAGGATCCTCCCCACAGTTGTCCAGGAGGTGCCCAGCTCCACGGAAAGTTCCACCATGGTCTCCTGGAGATGCGCCAGGATGGAGGCTGTGTGGCTTCGCTCCTTGCGCTGCCTGTCAGAGCCCCAACCGGGGAGCCTGTCCCTGTACGGTTCCACCATGGCCAGGGGAAGGCACAGCACCAGAAACCCCCTGGCCATCTCCATCTCCATTTCCAGGTGAATGCAAAGCACCTGGTCTGAGGGAAGAAGTACGGCTGCAAACTGAGGATTCATTTCAGATCTTTCGTATTCCACCTTCACAGCCTGCAGGGAGTTCCAGGCCTTGTTCAAATCCCCCAGGGCCTCCCTCACAAGCCTTTGAATCAGACGCATCTCAATGTTTGTGAAATCCCGCCCTTCTATCTTGAGGCGCCCCTCCAGGGTGCCACCCATGATGAACTCGATGAGCAGGTACACCAGATTGGGCTCCAGCACCAGCATTCCAACCCCTGGCAAGGGCTCCACACGGAACAGATGAATGCTGGTGGGCATCACAAGCCCTTTGAGGAAGTCCCTGAATTTCTTGACCTCTGAAGAAACAGGCGTCACTTCCACCATCCTGCGCAGGGCCGATGTGAAGGTGCCCATGAGATGGTGGGCAAAGCGGTGTGTCATCACGTCCACAGCTGGTATTCTGCCCTGGACAATGCGGTCCTGATGGGACAGATCATAGGGCTTGACTGCCTTGGACTCCTCTGGGGTCTCCTTGGAGGTAGACACTTGCCCAGAGGAAATGCCTTGGAGCAGCGCATCTATCTCCTGCTGGCTGAGGATGTTCTCCACAGTTAGATTCTCCGCCTCACTGTATGATGAATTCCTTGAAAAAGACCCTGCTTGCTGTGGCGCTTTGCAATCTGCTATTTACCCTTGAAATGATCTCCTCTTTGAGCCGGTCCTTGCCCTCGATGCTGGCCAGATCCTCGTAGCGCTTGCTGCCCAATAGCACGATGATGGCATCCCTGAGCTCTGACATGCGGGTTTCCAGCTCCTTTACCTGGCTGCCGGAGCGAAGCTCCAGATCAAACTCCAGCTTGAGGTAACGCGGCGCATCAGCAGTGCCCATGAGGTTGACCACAAAGGGCTTAACAGAAACAACTGCAGGAGGAGCAGGAGGAGGGGCCTTTTCTGCAGAAGAGGATCCACCCTTCAAATGGCTCCAGCCAAAGAACCCCCCGGCTCCAAGAAGCACAACCACTCCCAGGATGATAAAGATCATCTTGCTTCCACCCTTTTTCCCGGAACCAGCTTCTTTGGATTGCTGATCCGCCCCTGACTGCTCTTTCTCGGCCATGACACCTCCCCTGGCTCGGAAACATGAGCCTGAGTTCCAGGCTTCGGGCCTGGAAAAAGCAAGGGATGTGCCAATAGGGCCAAGCTGCCTTGGTTGCTCTCTAACAAGGAAAACTCAGGCCTGGGTTTCTTTTGGACAAGCGGTGTTTGAGAGCATGGGGGCTTTCTTCCAGAAAATGGATGGAAGGCCTGGATGGTTTGGGAGGCCTTGTTTTGCACCAGATAATGTCACTAAGGCTAAACTGCTCTGTCACCGCTGTGACATCACCAAGGAGACAGCCCACAGGGGCAGGCAGAAGCGTACCCCTCCCCCAAAGAGATCAACTCCCAAGACCTGCTCTAGAGTGTTTTGGCAAGCGCCAGCGCGCGTTCAAAAGAGAGGGGCTGTTGGTAAGCTGGCTCAGAGTCTTACGGGCACGCGCAAGCGTGCCCGTGTCATGAAGTCCATCAGGAGATCTACCTCTTTAGATTCACTATTTCCTGGAGCATCTGGTCTGTGGTGGTTATGACCCTCGAGTTGGCCTGGAAGGCCTGCTGTGTCTTTATCATCTCCACAAATTCCGTGGCCAGATCCACGTTGGAGAGCTCCAGAGAATTGGAGTTAATCTGTCCCAGGCCAGAAGAGCCGGCCTCTCCCACAATGGGAGGGCCTGAATGTGTTGTCTCTGCGAAAAGATTACCTCCTATACTTGTAAGCCCCCATGGACTGGTAAAACGCGCCAGGGCCACCTGATACACTCTGCGGGACTGGCCGTTGCTGAAAACCCCACTTACCACTCCCTCATTGTCTATCTGAATGGAGATCAGGTTACCCTGGGTATAACCGTCCTGGCTCAGAAACTTGGTGGTAGAACCTCCGGCGAATTCCGTACTGCCGTCAAGGCCAGTGCCGCCCTCATCTATGCTGTTTCCAAAATCAAAATCAATGGACTGAGCACTGCTGGTCCCAAAGAACTGAACGCTGAAAGCCGTGCTCAAGGTCTCTGTCTGGAGCTTACCATCGGTAAAATCCAGAGTCCCTGCGGCCACCTCCTGGTTGCCCGGAGTTCCACCCTCCAGCTCTGCTCCATCCAGCAGAGCATGCCACTCCCAGGTGTCATTGTCCTGTTTTCTGAAGTAAACGTTGACCAAGTGGCCGTTTCCTGTGGCATCATATACTGTTATGGGAGTCATGTAACTGGAGGTATTTACAGGATCAGTCACATCAAAGGGGTTGGCGAGAATGGCCTCATTGACATCCAGGTTCACGTTGATCACCACCCTGCTGGTGGCCCTGGGAGCCGAGGAGATGTTGGATAGGTTTATGTCCTGAAGGGTGCTTGTTATGGAGCCTTGGTCATCCAACATCCATCCCTGGAGGGAGTAACCCCTGTGGTTCACCAGTATACCCTGTTCATCCAGATAAAACTGCCCTGCTCTGGTGTAGAGGGTTGTGCCATCTCTGGAAACTATGAAGAAGCCATCCCCGTCTATGGCCAGATCAGTGGCTGAGCTGGTTGTCTGGAAGGTGGACTGGGAAAAGAGCCTCTGAACAGAGCCCACCTGCACGCCTCGGCCGATCTGGAACTGGCCCGTTGCACCCACCAGGCTCTGACTCAGAATATCCTCGAAGGAAATCCTGCTGGCTTTAAATCCCACGGTGTTCACGTTGGCTATGTTGTTACCTATGACGGACATGGCCTGGCTGTATGCATCCAAACCGCTTATGCCTGTGTAAAGAGAAGATAGGGACATGCTCTCACCTCCTCAAAGAGAAATAATCTCAGTCTTCAAAAAGCAGACTGTCAAAATCCAACCTCCCGGCCCCAAGAACTATCCTCTTACCTCCAATATGCTCCCAAGGGGCACCACCACACCGTTGACCAGAAGGGAGGTTACCCCCTCTTTGAAGGTGGCCGCTTGTGCTCTTCCCCTGAGGTATTGCTCCACTTCCACCATTTGGCCTTTCACATCCCTGGCCACCACCTGGAAACTGTAAGTGCCGTAGCCCAAGGCTTTGCCCTGTTGGTCCAGACCATCCCAGGAGATGGAATGTTCCCCTGCAGCCCTCTTGCCCAGATCCAGAGTCCTGACCAGCCTTCCGGTGGAGTCGTAAACATAGGCCTGAGTTTGAGCGCTTTCCCCCAGCAGTCTGAAACAGAGCTGTCCCACGCCTGAGTCGCCTATGTTCAGCTTGTCTCCCTGGGCCAGGATCTCCTTTCCTATGAGATTCACAGCCCTGGCGTTGTTGGCCGAGGCCTCATAAAGGTTCAGGGTCTTGAGCTGCTCATTGGTCTCCAGGGCCTGTTCCACGATGCTGAACTGAGCCAGTTGAGAAGTGAACTGCATGGCATCCATGGGGTTCAAGGGATCCTGATGTTGGAGCTGGGCTACGAGCAACCTAAGAAACTGCTCTTTGGTGGCATTGGCCTGGCTGCTACTTGTGTTCCCCGAGGCCTTCTCAGGAGATTTGTTCAACGTGACACTGGTTATCACGACCCACCTCCCAGTCATACCCTTAGATGCAGGATTCCAGGTTCTTCTTGAGCAGGGGAAGAGCTTGTGTGCTCTTGCCTGGGCTCGGCCACAGGATCCGGATTTTGTCCCCAAAGTGGAGACCCCTGCATCCTGTTCTGGAAAGTCCAGTTTCCCCGCCCATCTCCCACATCTACGGCCAGATGCTGATTGATAAACCCCTGCTCTGCAAGGCTCTGTCTTAGCTGGGAAAGGCCCTGCTCCAAGGCAGCCTTCTGCTCTGGTCCCTGTGTAAGAAACAAAGCCTCCACACCATCTCTATGAACCTTGATGCGCACCCTCAAGAGCCCCAGCTCAGGCGGCTCCAGCTCCATGTGCACCACCTGCTGGTCACGGATATTGGCTTTATGGATCTGGGCCTCGATGGTATCTGATTGCCCCGCCCCCTGCACATTCTCCGAGAGCCTAGATCTGGAAGGCTCCATGAAACTCTCTTTAGCGCCCTCAGGGTATTGGGTTGAAGCTGAAGCCTGACCTAGGCTTGTTGCATCAAATGCTTTTACAGCCGAGGATTCTACCTTGGTTTGATGGAGAGGCTGGAAAGGTTCATTTCTTGACTCGGGCTGGCCACCCGAAAGAGCCTGTTCCAGCCCTTCCTGTGCCCTGTTGAAACCCGAGACCTTGCCATCCATGGCCTCCTCATGCTCGTAGGCAGTGCCAGCCATTTGCTCTTGAGTCTTGGGGCCGCCAGAGAGCAGCCAGGAGCCATGCTTGGTGTCTCCAAAGCTTTCTTTCCACCTCTGATCCTGTGCCTGGGTAAGCTCAGCAAGGCCTGCAAGCCCAGCTTTTTGGCCCTGGCTTGCACCCAAGCCCCTTGCCTGGGTCTCCAGAATCACCTTTTCCCCAGGTGCATCTGCCTCTTTTTCCCCTAGAGCCTCATGAATGGCCATGGAAACTTTTTGCCATGTGTCTTTTAAGCCTTGAACAACAAGAGGTTGGGACATGGAAATGGGTTCTGAGGGCCCCGGGGAGAGAACCTCTCTAAACAAAGCGGGCTGGGCCTGTACTGTGTCCCCTGCTGTCTTTGTTTTGACTTCCCCTTTGGAAAAAGAAGAGTTCAGCTGGGTCTCAAACCCTGCTTTGGGCTCAAACACGTCTGAGAAGTCACATAGCTCAGCAAGATTTCCTGGAAAAGCTCGGGCCGCCTCTACCATGGACCCGGCAATTTCTTCTCCATTTGGGCCTTCTAAAGGACCAGCAAAGCCTTTCTCACCTCTTGCATCTGAAGCATGCACAAGAAGATCCTGGGAGAGCATCTGGCCCTGGCACAGATACACTGAGCCAAAAACTTCACAGCTCCCCAAATCTCGAATCTCGCAGTCACTGACCCCTGGTTTTTCTGATTTGGCCCCCAAAAGAGAGGCCAAGGCAACAAAACATGGCTTCTCCTCTGAAGGCCGTGGATGCCCTTGCTCAGAAAGTCTATGGCATTGTTCCTTTGAAGAGGTATCAGCCAGAGGTCTTGTTTCCAGGCTGGAATCTAGAGCCTGCTCCTGAATCAGACCTTGGGAAACAGTAAGCTCACTGGGGGCCAAAGCACAGACCTGCTCTTCCCCGGAACCAATGGCTCCCCCAGGCCTTGATCCCGAAAGAGGGCTTTCCATGCTTTGCAAAAGCCCTTTTACCAGATCAGAAAAAAGCTCCAAGAAACTCCCCGATCCTTCTTGCTTGGAAGATATCAGCAAGCTGGATCCTTGAGCCTGAGTTGTCTCACAGAAAAGTATCTGCATATCCCCGCTCCTGCTGGGATCAGATTGGAAGCAAGGCAAGTGCCAAAGGCTTCTTTTCCAAAATAAGGCAATAACATCAGTAAGTTGAATGGAGACCATGGAGAAAAGGAGCATTCCAGCGGGAAGTTTTTTCCTACGCTCTGGCTGCTTTTTCCCATCCGGGATGGGGAGCGAAAGATTCTGAGGTTCATAGGTAAGGCCTAGATTATTCCCCAGAGCAAGCCCCTTGGCCACCTAAAGCCCAAGAGCCCGGGAATTGGATGAGTTGATTTTGCATATAATATGGATCCGCCAGTGTGGCTAAAGAGCCCAGTACCACTGCTCTTGGCGGATAACAGGGGCTGAAAAGAATCGGCGGGCAGTCAAGTGTAAAGCAGGAGCCTTTTTTCCCTTCAGCAGATCTTCATGGCTTGGTTCTTATTAATGCTTGACTTACCAGGACTGCCTTTTCAGGATCCATGCTGGCCAGGAGCCGGCCTGCCTTCTTGGGATTCATGCACGCTATGACCTTGGCCGCTATGGTTGGATCCATGCCTGATAGAAGCCTGGCACCTTGCTCGGGGGCTGCTGCCTCAACCAGCTTGGCCAGATGGTTTATCCCCTGCCCTGCCCCATCTTTGCCTTCTTGAGCCTTTTGCTGTGAGGCCTTGAGTTCCTTCTCTTTTCTCTCCACCTCCTTGGAGAGATTCTCCAGCTCCTGCCTCAGTGCACCCAGTCGCTCTTCCTTTGTTTTGAGCTCTTGCTCCCTCTGGAAGATCTCCTGCTCCTTCTTGCGGGCCTCATCCATCATGCGCACTGCCATGGAAGTTGGGCTTTCCTGGTATGAAACAGGCTTTGAGGGAGCAATGGAGGCATCTGCTCCCCAGGCCCCCTTCAAATCCACCCAAATCCACACCAAACAGGCAGCGGTTGCAAGGCAAAAAGCCTTCTTGAACATCTTCTCTACCTCCTGAGCCTATGAAGCCTGTGTGGAACCCTCTTTTACCCCACCTTCCAGCCAAAAGATCCGAAGGCCCACCTCGTCCAGCTCTCGAGTCTCAGCCCTTTGCAGGTTCCCCAGGAACTCCCTGAAGGCCTTCTGCCTGAGCTTCATGAGAGCCTCCTTGGCAGCCCTCACCTCAAGCCAATGCTCTTGGGCTTTTTCCACCTTCTCATTCCATTGATCCAGAAGCCGGCTCTGTTTTTCCTTCTCCAGCCTTAGCCACCTCCAGCGCCTGCTCAACATGGAAAGTTGCTGTCCATCCACCTGAGAGCCTTTCATGTTGTTGAAAACCTCTCTTACCTCCTCAAGCTCCCTTTGAAGTACAAGAAGCCCTCTTTGAACCATCTCTCTTTGAAGCTGAGTCTTGGCAAGAAAAACCAGGGCCTGTCTCTCCTCTTCCTCCCTGTAACGAAGCACTCTCTCCAAGCGAAACTCAAAGACCAACTCCTACTCCTTTCCCAAAAGCCGAAACTTTACCCAACCCCCCATCCCAGGAGCAGCTCCCATCAGCCAGCAATCCTTATCCCCACATGCGCTTCATGCTCCCTGGACCCTGATCCTTTCATTGCCTGGGAATCGGGGGTCTCCCATCAGGCCCCATGCTCCAAGAAATTCATTGCTTCAACAATTTCCTCAGCTCCTCCAATGACTCCTCCAGACTTGCTGGCTTCTGGATGGGCTGACAGAGGTATTCCTGAATGGCCTGAATGCTGGCCATGGCCTTGTCCACTTCTGGATCGCTTCCTTTGGCGTAGGCTCCAAGCTGTATCAGGTCTTCGGCCCTCTTATATACGGCCAATAGTCTCAGCAGTCGGGAGGCAAGCTGAACATGTTCTTCGCTGACAACATCCCGCATCACCCTGCTTACACTGCTTAGCACATCTATTGCGGGATAATGCCCCCTGTTGGCCAATTCCCTGGAGAGTTCTATGTGTCCGTCCAATACAGATCTGACAGCATCTGAAATGGGCTCGTTGAAATCATCGCTTTCAACCAAAACAGCATAAAGCCCAGTTATGGAACCTCCATTTTCTCCACATCCCGATCTTTCCAAGAGCCTCGGGATCATGGCAAAGACCGAGGGTGGATATCCCTTGGTGGTAGGCGGCTCGCCTGCCGAGAGACCCACCTCCCTTTGAGCCATGGCAAATCTGGTGAGAGAATCCATCACCAGGAGCACGTCCTTGCCTTGATCCCTGAAATACTCTGCCACTGCTGTAGCCAGGAAAGCTCCCCTCATTCTCACCAAGGGGGGCTGGTCTGATGTGGCCACCACCACCACGCTCTTGTGCAGGCCTTCCTCGCCCAGATCCCTTTCCAGGAACTCCCTGACCTCCCTACCCCTTTCTCCTATGAGGCCTATTACGTTCACATGGGCCCTGGTAAAACGGGCCATCATTCCCAGGAGGGTGCTCTTTCCCACACCAGAGCCCGCAAAGATTCCCAGGCGCTGTCCCTTGCCGCAGGTCAAAAGACCATTTATGGCTCTTACACCCAAGTCCAGAGGTTCTCGGATCCTGGATCTTCTGAGGGGGTGGGGGGCCTGACTGTAAAGGGGATACCAGGTCTTGGAAAGAATAGGGCCCTTGCCGTCGAGGGGCTCCCCGAGTCCGCTTATGACCCTACCCAGGAGTTCCTCTCCAACCCGGCAGGCCGCAGGCATACCGCAAGAGATGATCCGGCAACCCGGCCCAATACCACGGGTCTCTCCATAGGGCATGAAGAGCACCTCCCTGCCCCTGAAACCAACTACCTCAGCCAGCACGGGTGCACAGCCAGGCTCCTTGGGATAAATCTGGCACTGTGAGCCCACCGTGGCACCAGGGCCTTGCCCCTCTATGAGAAGTCCCACAACCCTGCTGACCCGCCCGTTGAGGGGAACGGTATCCATCTCTTCCAAGAGCCTGTGGAACTTCTCCAAGCCTGAAATCATTTTCATGAAGATTGTCCTTCAGGCAGTTCTTTCTCAGGTAGTACGACTCTTTTCTCCTCTTCCAAGAGCCTTTGGAAAGCCTGCTCTATTTCTCTGAACTGCCTTTCCAGCCTGAGGTCCAGCTCGCCCATGGAACACTCCACCAAGGCCCCGCCCCTCTCCACACCCTCATCAGCCTCAACCCTTATGGAGCGCACCTCTTCCAGCTGCCTCAGGAGGTCCCCCCTTGCATCCAAGATGGTTTCCAGGTCCATGGGATTTACCCTGATGACCACATCCTCCCTCACCCTTGCCTTGGAAAGCGCGGCCTTGACTACCCCCAGGACCACCTTTGGATCCAAGCTCAACTCTTTCTGCAGAATTTTCTTGGCCACGGCCATGGCAAGGCTGACCACCTCGGAGACCAATTCACCTTTTCGGTCCTGCAAGATCATGTCCCACTGGGCCACGGCCCTCTCCAGGGCCACCATGGTCTTCTCCATGGCCCTCTCTGCCATCTCACGGCCCGCTTTTTCCCCCTGGGAAAAACCTTTCTCAAAAGCCTCCCTCTGGATAAGATCAGCACGCTCTTGGGCTTCTAGAAGTATCCGGCGGGCCTCCTCCTGGGGATCCGTGGGCTCCTCTGTGGGAACCTCTCCCAGCATTTGGAACTCTTTTTCGCCCTGCTTTAGAAAAAGCGGCGTGAAAGCCCTTGCCGCAGATCTCTCCATGGGTTTCCAATCAGACAAAGACATCCTCCTCTCCTGCGCCGCTCACCACTATCCTCCCCTCATCCCTGAGGTTCAGTCCAACCTTGATCACTTCCATCTGCGCACCTTCTACCTCCGAAAGCCTTGTGGGACCAAGGGACTCCATTTCCTCCCTCAGGACTTCTGCAGCACGCTGGGACATGTTTCCAAAAATCTTTTGCTGCACCTCGTCGCTGGCTGCCCGCAAGGCCTTGGCCAATAGCTTCATGTCCACTTCTCGCAGGATCTCTTGTATTGCCTTGTCGTGAAGCTTTGCCAGATCGTCGAAGGTAAACATTAGCTGTTGAATCCCTTCTGCCAGGGCAGGGTCCTCCTCTTGAAGTCTTTTCAGAATGTCGTTTTCCACACTTTTTTCGGTGTGATTCAATACCTCGGCCACCTTCTTGAGGCCGCCCAGCTCCTCACCGCCTGAAGCCATGTTCAGCAGGTCGTTTTGAAGTGCATCCACTATTTCCTCCAGCACGGCGGGTGAGACATCTTTTAGCTTGGCCAGCCGAAGCACCACTTCCGTGCGCACCACCTCCGGAAGCTGTGAGAGCACCCTGCCGGCCACCGATGGTTCCAGGTGCGCCAGGATCAGAGCAGTGGTCTGGGGATGCTCGGCTTTGGTGAACTCTGATATGACCTTGGGGTCCACCTTGTTGAGGCTTTCAAAGGTCTGGTGGTCGTTCATGGCCACAGCATCCATCAGCCTGGCCGCCGAAACCTTGTCAAAGGCTTTTGAAATCACTGCCTTGGCAAAATCCTCCCCGGGCAACAGGAATCCCCCGCGTCCCAGGAGCATCTGTGTGAACTCCTCGGCTATTGCCCTGGCTTCTTCCATTTCAGCGGGGCGCATCCTCATGAGGGTTTGAGTCATCCTGTGCACCTCGCCCATGGGCAGACTCTGAAGAATCTTGGCAGCGGTTTCCTCACCCATGAGCTGCAGCAAAATGGCAACCTTCTCCAAAGGCGTCCTCTTGATTTGAGAAGCCATATCAATCTCCCTGTTTCATCCAAGCTTTCAGTGCAGCGGCAAATCTCTGTGGGTCCATTTCAGCCATTTGCACCACCTCGGCCGGCAATGGCGCCCTGCCTGTATCTTGGAGCTGCCTGGCCGGGACCACTTTCCCCGCTTGACTCAATGTCTCCATTTCACTTACTGTTCTGGGCAGCTCGGCCGGAAGCAGCTTGGGCCTCACCTGAAGAGCGTTCACAACTCCCCTGGCAAAGGGTCTCACCACCCCGAGCAGGAAAAGAACTCCCAAGACCAGAACTACCGCGTGACGCACCAATGGAGCCGAGCTCCACTTCTCTATGACCTGAGGAATGCCTCCTGCTTCTTCATGGCTTTCTTTTACCCTCTCAAAAGGCACGCTGGCCACCTGCACCACATCCCCTCTCTGGGCATTGAAGCCAACAGCCTGCTTCACTATCTCCTCGTACTGTTTCAGTTCTTCTGCAGGCCTGGGCACAACCGCCTCCTTACCATCCGAGCCAGCTCCAGCCTGTTTGATGCCATCCACCAGAACCGCAACCGTGACGCGCCTTATCTCTCCTGCAGCCGCCACGGTTCGTCGGGTGAGACGGTTCACTTCATAGTTGACGGTCTCGTTTTCACGCTGATACTGGGAGGAGGACTGAGAAGAGGCCTGAGGTTTGGAGTCCTGTAGGTTGGACATGACACCCGGCACTCCCCCAACTCCACCCATATTGCCCGAGGAACGCTCGGTGCTTCGTTGCTCGCTTCGCACTGCCGCCTTTTCAGGATCGTACTGCTCCTCTGTTTGTTCCACCTGCCTGGGATCCAAATCCACATGAACCCTGGCCACCACCTTCTGGGGACCCATCACCGGCTCCAGTATCCCCAGTATCTTGGCCTCAAGCCTTCTTTCCATCTCAGCCTGCCGCTCCAGTATGCGGCCAGAGGCCATTTCTCCTTCCTGCCCCTCTGAGGGGGAGTAAAGCACCTTGCCTGTTGTGTCCACCACGTGGACATCCCGAGGCTGCATGGATTGCACACTGCTCGAGACCAAATGCACTATCCCTTGCAATTGGGACTGCTGCAAGGTGGCACCTGGATGTAACTGAAGCACCACCGTGGCCTGAGGCCTCTGGGGCTCTTTCACAAAGAGGGAGCGTTCGGGCACGCTCAGGTGAACCCTGGCCTGTGCCACCTGTGGGAATTGTTTTATGGTCCGGGCAAGTTCCCCCTGAATCGCCCTTTGAAGGTTTACCCTTTGCACGAACTCTGTGGCCCCGAAGGAGTTTCTGTCGAAGAGTTCAAAACCAATCCCTCCGCCTATGGGAAGCCCCTCGGTGGCCAATGCCAGACGAAGTTCATAGAGCTGCTCCTGGGGTACCTCCACAGAACGCCCTCCAGCACCTATGCGATAAGGCACCTTCTTTTCCCTTAGCCTTTCCACGATGGCGGCTGCCTCCTCTTCTCCCAGGTTGGAAAAAAGAGGGCGATAGGCAGGCCTACCTCCCCATGCTACCAAGAGGCCAAATCCCCCCAACATCACAGCCGTCACCAGAATCAGAGCAGCCCTTCTGGAGGGACTCAGCCCTGCCCAAAGGGATTGCCATTGCTTCCAGAAAGCCTCCAGGGCTGGAGCCATGCTATTCACCTCCTCCAGTAATAAGGCCCATGCTCTTGGCTAAGCCGTTGTTGCCCGGCCAAAGATCGGCTTAGCTCATGGGATATTCAGTGCTGGGGCCCTCATACTGGCATTCGCATTATCTCCTGATATGCATCCAGGAGTTTGTTTCTTACCTGCACCATCAACTTCAAAGACAGCTCTGCCTTTTCCATTAGGATCATGGTCTTGTGTAGATCCTCTGTCTGGCCTGTGGCCAGATCTTGGATGGCTTGCTCAGCCTGCTCCTGCAGTGCATTGACCTCTTCCATGGATCTCTGAAGCATTTTTTCAAAGGAACCCTCCTGGTTACCTTTGGCTTGGGCGGGCTGGGAGCCTGCCTGAGCTGTGTGGATCAAGTTTGCGAAACGAATGGCTTCCATGAGCGTTCCCCTTTCAGATTCTGCCTATTTCCAAGGCCTTGAGAAGCATGGCCTTGGTGGCGTTGAAGACCTCTAGATTGGCCTCGTAGGAGCGGGCGGCCGCTATGAGGTTAACCATCTCTTCCAAGGGATTAACATTGGGAAGAAGAACGTAGCCCGATGGGTCGGCGTCCGGGTGACCCGGGTTGTACACTGACCTTGGGGGTCTTGGATCCTCTACTATTTGCTGAACTCGCACGCCCTGCTGCACTGTTGTGATTTCCCTGCCCAAGATTTCTGGAAACTGGCCGCTGGAAGGCACAAACAGAACATCTTTTCTACGGTATGGACCTCCCTGGGGAGTCCTGGTGGTCTCTGCGTTGGCCAGGTTGGAAGAGATGACGTTTAGCCGCCACCTTTGTGCTGTCAAGGCCGAGCCACTTATCTGGAATATCCTGAAGAATTCTTTCATCTCCTGCCTCCCTCGGTTATGGCCTCTCTGAGATTGGCAAAGATCCTGTTGAGGGCCTGGGTGAGGGCCTGAAAACGAACCTGGTTTCCTGCAGACTTGGCCAGTTCCTCTTCGAGGCTGACCGTGTTACCGTCGGCCCTTAGCTCTCCTTGGGCTTCCAATCTGTAGCGCAAAGGGAAATGAGCCTGAAAAAAAGAATCTTCCAGGTGGGCCCGGTGGGTTCTGGCCATCACCACCTGTTTCTCACCTTTTATGCGGGCCAGAACCTGCTCGAAGTCTAGGTCCACGGCCTTGTAACCTGGTGTCTCGCTGTGGGCCACATTGGAGGCTATGAGCTTGCCTCTGCTGATGGTGGCGTCCATGCTTCGCTCAAGGAGAGCCAGGGTGTTCTCAATGGACTTGCTGTTCATGGACACCTCCCTTGTGCTTCGGACTGGAGAAAACCCTCCCGCCTGTATTCATGGAGCTTGTTGCGAAGAGTCCTTATGCTGATGCCCAGCTTTGCCGAGGCGCGTGTTCGATTCCATCCTTCCTTCTCCAGGGTGCAAAGGATGAGTTCCCTTTCCACATCCTTGAGGGATCCGTTGACCTGTTCCTCCGGCAAATGAGCCTCCTGCAGTCGCTCCAGGAAGATGTCTTCATCCCTGACCAACTTGCCCTGGCAAAGTAAGACAGCCCTTTCCATGACATTGCGAAGCTCTCTGATGTTACCTCTCCAGGTGTGTCTCTGAAGTTTATCCAGGGCCCTGGGTTCCAGCCCCAACACCTGGCGCCCATGCTCCCTGGCTGCGCACTTGAGGAAGTGTTCGGCCAGAAGTGGTATGTCCCCAGGCCTTTGTCTAAGAGGTGGAAGCTGGAAAGGGATGACGCTCAGCCTGAAATAGAGGTCTTCCCTGAATTTGCCCTTGCGCACGCATTCCGCCAGGTCCGCATTGGTGGTGGCCAGCAAGCGCACATCCACCTTCACAGGAGAAGTGCCGCCCACCCGGTCCACCTCCCATTCCTGAAGAACCCTCAGGAGCTTGGCCTGGAGATTCAGGCTCATCTCCCCGATCTCGTCCAAGAGAAGCGTCCCTCCATTGGCCTGCTCGAACTTGCCCAACTTGCGTGCCATGGCGCCTGTGAAGGCTCCCTTTTCGTGTCCGAATAGCTCTGATTCCAGGAGATTCTCAGGGATGGCTGCACAGTTTACTGCCACAAAGGCCCTTTCCTTTCTGGGGCTGAGAGCATGAATAAACCTGGCCAGCAGTTCCTTGCCTGTGCCGCTTTCACCCTGGATTAGCACCGGCACCCTGGTGGATGCCACGGCCCTGGCCCTTTGCAGGATCCTGTACATGGCCTGGTCTTTGGTGATGATCCCACAGGCCTGGTCACATGAGTCTGTTTCCCCAAACATGTCTCTTCCGTTGAGGGACCTTCTTACAGCAGCCCGCAGTTCCTCAGGCGAAAAGGGCTTCTGTATGAAATCCACGGCTCCGGCCTTCATGGCCTCCACGGCCTTCTCCACGGTGCCGTAGGCTGTGATCACTATTACGGGTGTTAGCTCAGAGCGTCTCTTGACCTCCTCCAGGACCTGCATCCCAGAGCCTCCTGGAAGCTTCAGGTCAGTCAGGACAAGGTGGTACGTGTTTCTGGCCAGTTCTTCCATGGCCTCGGACACATCGCGTGCGCCCTTGAGCTCATGGCCCTCTTTGTTGAGTGTGGCCATCAGACCGTTCATCATGTGGGGATCGTCTTCAACCACCAGAACTCTGGCCTTTTGCATTTATCTCACTCCCGGATATTCTCTAGGCTCATTCTGGGAATCCTGAGCTTCACCTTGGTTCCCTTTCCTTCCTCGGAATCTATCCAGATGCTCCCGCCGTGGCACCTCATGATGTTATGCACCATGCACAAACCCAAACCAGAACCGTCGGAGCGGGTTGTAAAGAAAGGATCGAACACCCTGGGAAGAACTTCAGGGGGAATTCCCTTGCCCGTGTCTTCCAGATTGATCTCCAGAAATTCATCGCCTTCCCCAGCAATGCCTCCCTGCTGACGGGCTGTGATCCATGCATGTACCGTGCCGCCAGAGTCAGTGGCCTGAAAGGAATTGAGCAGTATGTTGAGGACAGCCTGTTTGAGAAGCTCACGATCAGCTTGAATCTCCAGCCGCAAATCCGTGGATTCCAGCAGAAGCTCTATTCCTTTTTGTTTGGCCAAGGGCTCCACGAACTGGAAACACTCCCTCAACAACTCCATGGGATCCAGACTTTGGAGGCTGGCCCTGAGGGGCCTGGCAAGATTGAGCAGATTGCAGAGAAGCCGGTCCACGGACTTAATGGCTCCCTTGATCTGCTCCATCATCCTGATACGCTCCTCAGCAGATTGCTCCTCGGCCATGAGAGAGGCAAAGAGCTGGACACTGCCCAGAGGATTTCTCACCTCATGGGCTATGGAGGCGGCCATCTCACCCATGGCAGCCAGTCTCTGTCTTCTGGCCATATCTTCTTCCATGGCCTTGAACTCAGTTAAATCCTCCAGGGTTAGAAGCCCCCCCAGCTGTTTACCTGCTCCGTCCTTCAGAGGAACCCCGTGGAACCTGATCCATGGTCTGTTGTCCCCGATCTTGGCTCTTAGCCTCTGCTCCAGATAACAGGATTTGCCGCAACTCACACAGCTCAGCAGTCGATGCAGGAGGTTTTCTGGAAGCGAGCTTCTTAGGAACCCCTCAATGGATCCATCCCCCTCCCATGCCTCTCTTTCCAGGAGCCTAAGGGCAGTACCATTGACCCTCACGAGCCTGCCATGGAGATCCCATACCAAAACCCCCACTGGCAGCCCCTCCAGTATGCGCACAAGCAGTTCCTGAAGCCTCTCTCTTTCCTGAAGGCTTGCCTCCAAGGCCTTGTTTCTGGCCTCCAGAGCTTTATCCAGGTCATGAATTCGTTTTTCCAAAGACCTGTAGGCCAGGATCAGGTTCTGGCTGGAGCGCTCCCATCTGGCAGCCAAGTTCCACCATTGGGAGCTGCTGCCCCCAAGCTCTGAATCCCTTTTCTGGGCAGATGCCAAAGCCTTTTCTCCTTGTGCGTTCATGAAGCACCCTTTCTGGATGAACTTGTCCCCAAGCTCTGCCTCTGTTTCAAATCCTCCACCAGCACCCTCCAGGGACTCCCTGGCGGTTCTTTTGTAAGCCGCTCCAGATAAGGCAAAGAATTTTCTTGGGATTCATCTGCGGCCCTGAGCTGGAGTATGCGCAAGGCAGCCCATTTCTCGGTATCAGCCCACTGGGGACGACCTGCCACCTTCTCATACCATCTCAAAGCTTCTTTCTCTTTTCCGGCACAGCTAAGCAGATCCCCCATCAGGACCTGCACTTCGGCCAGAGAAACGCTCTGATGGCCTTCCATGGATTCCACCACCGGCTTGAGGAGTTGGACAGCAGGAGCACAAAGTTTCATCTCCAATGACAAGAGCCCCAAAGACTTGCAAGACTCCGGTGTTGGCATTCCCGAAGAGACCTCCTCCAGAAAACGGGCTGCCACCTGAAAGCCCCTGGGAGAGGAGATCTTGCCCGCCCATTCCAATATTGCGGCCTCTGTAGCCTTGGAAGAGCCCCAGGATGGCTCTTGACGAAGCACCCTGAAGGCCTCTTCCAACCGACCCACCCCAAGGTGGCAGCGTATCAAACCCATTGCTGCTTCCTGCGCCTTTGTGCCCGGGCCCACAAGCACCCTGACCCTGGTGTAAAGATCTGCGGCTGTAGAGAAGAAACCAAGTCTTTCATGCAGCCTGGCAGCCTTGAGCAGGAGGGCCGGGTCATTCCGCACCCCTGGAATCCTCTCAGCCATCCAATGAAAAGCCTCCATGGCCACTTCGACTCTTCCCATTTCCATGGCCTGGGCCACCAAGGTTGTGCCTGTCTTCCAGAGGGCTTTGCGCAATTCAGGCCAGATGTAATCTTCCTGCAGGCCCCTGTTGAAACTCTCAAGTATTTCCCAGGCCTCCAGGCTCCTGCCGGAGCCTGACCAGCATTCCACCAGGTCCCCCAAGGCCAGTTGAAGATCCCTGTCCCCGGGCTCCTGATTGAAGATCAGCTTCTTGATGCTCTCCGGGTCCTCCAGCCCCAGGCTGAGTCTGAAGAGGCCAGGGTGCCCAATGCAGGGCGAGGCTGCACTCATGAGTATCAAACCAGCAATTTCCCTCTCACGGCTCTTTTGCTCTGTGTCCAGGAGTTTGTTTAGGAGTAGACTCGACTGGAAAAACTTGTTTTGTAGCTTCATGGCTCTTGCCAGGATCAGGGTCCAGGAACGAGCCCTGGGATGCTCAGGATAGAGACCCAGTGCGGTCATGGACATCCATGAGGCCTCCTTGGCGTCTGCTCTGTCCAAGGCGATCCTTGCCATGTTTTCCAGGCTTTCAGGAGGCATGGAATCCAAAGGGGGGTTTAGCTTAAGAGCCCTCTGGTACCAAAGAGTTGCTTCTTTGTGCTCTCCCAGGTGGTAAAGGGAATCCCCGCACCTGAACAAGGCCCAGGATATATCCCTTTTTCCTTCCAGCTCCTGGATCAACACACGGCACAGCTCCAAAGCCTGCTCCAACTCCCGACTCTGGAAGAGGCTCTCTGCCAGAGCAGCCCTGGCAGCCCTGGCGAGGGAGCCTTGAGGTACCTTTCTCAAGAGCCTAGACCAGTATGCCGAGGCCTCCTGGAAATGCCTCATCCGATGGTATGCCTCTGCCACATGCCACAAGGCCTCGGATTCCCACGGAGGCTCCTCGCTCCTGGCCAGCTCATCCAGAAAGGCCTGGATGGCCTTGTGGAACCTGCGGGTCAGGATCCCTTCCTGGAATTCCTTGTGGGCTGATTCTAGAGAGTTGCTCAGGTCCATTCCCAGAGTGTTCCATCCCGATTTGTGCTTGCCCAAAAACCAGGGAAAAAGCGGAAGCTGATACTCCTCCAATCCCTGACTGCCAAAACTCTGACCCCAAGAATCAGCCGAACACGTGGCCATGATGAGCAATGAAATTAGGAGTGATTTAAACTTGGCTGATCTCACTTCAATGGCCTCTTGCCCAATAGGCACATCTTGACTCGCCTGGAAATGGAGTCCTTCAAAAGCCCCGGAGCCCAACTATTGTCTTTGGAGGGCTGTTTTCCTCCTGGGACGCATCTTTCGCCTGCTTCCTCACCGAAGATGAGGCCAAAGGCCAAGCCGGCTCCTGGAAGCCACGTCACCCCTCTGGCTCAAAGCAATCCTCATGCCAGAGAAAAGAAGACCTCCTCATCTCCCAGAGCATGGCCTCTCGGGGCGCAAGCTCAAGATCTAGACCTCTGGGAAAATCCACTTGGCAAGGACCTTACTCAACTTGAGTCCTTTGGCCTCTTTTGTGGGATGAAAACCCTGATTAGCCCTTTGTGGGGGATGAGACAAACATGCATGTCAGGCTGCTGATGTACTCCCGGGCGTGAAAGAAGGGGGCAGCGCAGGCAACAAAGAAGTGGTGACAGTCTGTGTCACAAAGTGGACTCTGAGGGGCTCGGCTGATCCCCAAAGACTATGTTGTTTCTTTTCATCTTCTGTATGAGTGTGGTGCGCTTCATGCCCAATAGGCGGGCGGCCTCTTTCTTGACTCCTCCTGTCCTTCTTAGGGCCTGGAGAATGAGTTCCTTCTCTAGTCTGTGCACGGCTGCATCCAATTGAATACCCCCTTCGGGCAGAAGGATGCGGCCCAGCTCTTCCTGGGAACCCGCTCCCTGGAGTTTTTCCGGGAGGTCCTCCAGGTCTATGACACCGGTCCTCTTTAGGACCACCAGTCTTTCCATCAAGTTTTCAAGTTCTCTCACATTGCCTGGCCAGCCGTATTGCACCAGGGCATCCATGGCCCTAGGCGTTATGCTTTTCACTTCTCTGTTTTTCTGCCTGTTGAAATTCTCCAGGAAGTACTCGGCCAGCAGAGGGATATCTTCCTTGCGATCCCTGAGGGGAGGAATCTGAATGGGGATAACGCTTAGTCTGTAATAGAGATCCTCCCTGAACTTCCCCTCTTGTATGGAGGCTTCCAGGTCTTTATTTGTGGCAGCGATGATCCTGACATCCACCTCTATGGACTTGATGCCGCCAAGGCGTTCGAAAGATCTCTCCTGTAAGACCCTCAAGAGCTTCACCTGAAGTTGAGGGCTCATCTCCCCCACTTCATCCAGAAACAGGGTACCTCCGTTTGCCAGCTCAAAACGGCCCACCTTTGTCTTGTGAGCGCCTGTGAAGGCGCCCTTTTCATATCCGAAGAGCTCACTTTCCAGCAGATCCCCTGGAATGGCTGCACAGTTTATGGGTACCAGGGGCTTGTCCATGCGGTTGCTTCTGTAATGAATGGCCCTGGCCACCAATTCCTTGCCGGTGCCGCTTTCTCCGAAGATAAGCACAGTACTGTCCGAGTCCGCCACCTTTTCTATGAGATCCAGAATGCTCCTCATGGATTCGCTGTGTCCGATGAGGTTCTGGGGGCTGAAGCGCCGCTGTATTTCCTGGCGGTACTGGCGGTTCTCCATATGGAGTCTTTGGTACTCTCTGGCCCTTTCCAGAACCAGCTGTAGCTCCTCGAAGTTGACCGGTTTCAAGAGGTATTCGAAGACCCCCAGGCGCATGGCCTGTATGGCATTTTGTATTGTTCCGTACCCGGTCATCAAAATTCCCAGAGTCTGAGGTGAGCGAGGTTGAATGGCACGCAGGATCTCCATCCCGTCTGTACCAGGGAGTTTCAGGTCTGTGAGCACCAGATCAAAGTGGCCTTCAGAAAGCAAATCAAGGGCGTCAGGGCCGTTGGAAGCCTCTCTTACCTCGTATCCCAGCCCAAGCAGGAACTGGCTGAAAGCAGAACGGGCCGAACTGTCATCTTCTGCCAGTAGGATCCTACCCTTCTCAGCCATTTGTGTTGATGCCTCCAACCAACATTACATGCCTAGGCCCATGACCCTGGCCGACCGTGAGCAATTATCTGCCGAGTCATAAGGGTTGTCAACGGTGTGACGCAGGCTGCAATGGCTTTTTTTCCAAGGTCTTATTGGTCTTATGCTCCCAACAATACACAAAGGCTAAAGTCTGGCTGGATCGGATCCGATAAGAAACTGCAGGGCGAGGTGGCTTTTGCCCAGAAGTAGCACGGGGCACCTGCAACCAGGAGCTTGGGTTTGACTCAAGATATGTGGGTGACCTCCGATAATCATATTTGGTGTGGCTTTTTGCCCATGCCGGCTCATCCGGCTCGAGGCCTTACATTGAGAACCCAGGCCATCTTCGCGAGCTACAAGTTCTTGAAAAACCCGGAAGATGCAGGCAAACCGGGGACTGGGAAAGGACACCATTTAGGATCCGGGGTACTGCACAAGGAGACACCAAGCCCCGGCCTATGGTCAGTGATGAGTACATGGGCCTAGCCCCCTTGGAGAACAGATGCTGGCGGCCGTAGGTATAGGCATTGTACTGGTGGCTGTGTTGGGTGGGTTCCTGATGGAAAAAGGGAACCTGAGCGTCTTGATCCAGCCTGCAG
Source organism: bacterium (assembly GCA_037481695.1). Classification (NCBI taxonomy): domain Bacteria; species bacterium. The sequence continues at coordinate 139,168 of JBBFLE010000009.1, forward strand.
AATTGCTCATAATTTTTGGTTCAGCCGCTGGTTCCCTCGTCATTTCCTCCCACGGCAAGATGCTGGGAATGATAGCCGGGAATCTGGCAAGAATCTTTTCCGCATCGGCCACCAGCAGGGAGACTTATCTGGAGCTTCTGCTCCTGCTCTACCAACTGTTCACCAAGGTTCGAAAACAGGGGCTCTTGTCCATCGAGGCAGATGTGGAGGATCCTGCCAAGAGCGAGGTGTTTTCACGTTTTCCCAAGATAATGGCTGATAAGACAGCACTGGAGTTTATCTGCGACAATTTCAGGGTCATAGTCTCAACCAACATGCCCCCCCACGAACTGGACTCCTTGCTGGATATAGATATCGAGGCCCAGCAACATGAAGCCATGCTTCCCTCTTCTGCGGTGGCCAAGGTGGCAGACGCTCTACCAGGCTTGGGAATAGTAGCCGCAGTCCTTGGAGTGGTCCTGACCATGGGCAAGATAAGCGAACCTCCTGAGGTGCTGGGTCACAGCATCGGAGCAGCCCTGGTGGGAACCTTCCTGGGGGTTCTTTCATGCTATGGTTTCGTGGGCCCTTTGGCCACGCGCCTGGAACACCTAGCCAAAGACGGGGAGACAAAGCTTCAGGTCATAAAAACGGCTTTGGTGGCGTTTCTTGGAGATGCAGCACCCAGGATAGCTGTGGAGTCAGGTAGAAGGGCCATCCCCAATGGGGAAAGACCCAGTTTTCTGGAACTGGAGGAAGCCATAAAGCAGTGGAAGCAAAAAACATAATCATTAAAAAAGGCAGAAAAAAAGGCCATGGCTCGGGCCACGGCGGCTCCTGGAAAGTGGCCTATGCAGACTTTGTCACAGCCATGATGGCCTTTTTTTTGTTGCTTTGGCTCATAACCATGGTGGAGCCCGAAAAGAGGGCCAGGGTCTCCAATTATTTCAAGAAGTTCTCCATCTTTGAAAAGAGCGGGGAGTCACATTTTGATACAAGCGCTCGCAAAGACCTTGCAGACGTGATGAATGAGAAGACCGCCAAACCCTCTGAAAGATCGCAGCCCGGCTCTGTCCGTGAAGGAAAACGTCTTCTCAACCCGGAAGATTTCAAGGAAAAACTCAAGAAGGAGATAGAAACTCGTCTTTCAGACGTGAAGGACCAGGTGCTGGTGGAGACATTTGAAGGGGGTGTCAGAATCCAGATGATGGACAAAGATGGCAACCCCATGTTTGCCATAGGCAAGTCCGAACTCACACAGGATGCCAGGAGGATCTTGAAAGTAATAACCGACAGCCTCAAGGAAAATGAAAACCCTGTGGCCATAGAGGGGCACACGGATGCTTTCAGCTATCCCACCAACCGCTACACAAACTGGGAGCTCTCCACAGAGAGAGCCTCGGCAGCCAGAAAGGAAATGGAGGCTTATGGTCTGCCCCAGGAAAGGCTCATCAGGGTGGCTGGATTTGCAGCAACGGATCCCCTCATCAAAGACAATCCATATGACCCCAGAAACAGAAGGATAAGTGTCTTGCTCTATACCCAAAACGGCTCTCCGACTGCTCCCCCTTCCCAACCAACGGCCTATGCCAGGCCACCTGGCTGAGAATTGCTTTGATGCCCGCTTTGGGCGGGCTTGGGGTAGACTCAACGCAGCATTCCCCCTTTTGTCCTCACTCTTTTTCTAATGGAAGAGCCCTCTTTTGCATCAGCCCTGAGCTGTGACTCAAGGAAATAGAAAGGGCCAACCCCGCACAAGGGTACTCATGAGCATGGGCAAGGCTCGATCAGCCTGACCGAGATCCTCCATCCGGCCTGCCGGCTGGGCCACTCCGTACTCTACATCAAGACTTGGCGCCTTTTTGCTGATCTCGCTTGTGGACGTGCCGATGGCATCTCCCAGAGCTGTTTGCGCACACACCTAAAACCAGACTCGTTGCTGCTCCATGACCTGGCCATGAAGGATTTGAGCCTCCAGCAAGCAGATCACATCTATGATCTCCATCGATGATGGAAACAAAGCAGGCCCCGTGATGGTGGCCACCAATTGCGAGCGCCCAGGACTGATTCCCTGTTTTCCAACCCGGTATTTTCCGAGGGGGTCCTGGGTCGCCTGATCAACAAAGCCCATCATATAATCATCAACGCAAGAGCTACAGGCCCTGTCTGCTACCGGAGAGAGTGCACAACCCCCAAGTCGACCCGTCGCAGACGCAAACCATAAGTGGGCTCCCAAAGGTATGAGGGATGCCCTTTGGGCGCTGGGAAGGGGCTTCGGTTGCGCTTGCATCCCCCCTTCCCCAGCCCCTAAAACCCTCAAAAAGAGAGGTAATTGCCTTCTCAGGAAACCCGAGGTTGCCCACAGGATACAGGGTGTGTAAAATCCCACTCCAGGCAGCCTCAGAAGTGGTCAGTATCCAGGGAAAACCCTTGGGTCATATGTGTGACATTTGAAAGAAACGGCCGGCCAATGAGTGAGCAGCGATCCTTGCGTGAAGGCCAGTTGCTTATCGGCCCTCTCTTCAACGAGCCGATGCGCGTGGAGACCGTGCAGGACAACGGGAATGGAACCTGGGTTGTCGGTCTCGTGGGCACGCAGAGCGAGCGATTCCGCAAGGTGACGTTAACCGCTCAGGAGCTTGCGAACCTTACCATTCTCGACACTGGTTTCAGCTACGACGGGGATGGGCGTCTCCTTCGGCTGGGCCTTCAGGCATATTCCCTTGGCATCGCTTGGGAGTTCGACCCCTATTTTGGTCTCTCTGTTTCGCGTGTGGACCCACTGCCACACCAGCTTGAGGCCGTCTATGATTACCTGCTGAAGCTCCCGCGAGTTCGTTTCCTTCTTGCTGATGACGCTGGTGCTGGCAAGACCATCATGGCCGGCCTATTGATTCGAGAGCTTCAACTACATGGCTTGGTGGAACGAATTCTCATTGCATGCCCAGCAAATCTCTCTTTCCAGTGGCAGCGTGAACTCAAGGAGAAGTTCGACGAAAAGCATTGATATGATCTTCTACGAGCAACTGGGCAATGGCCGTCCCGCGCCCAGCTATGGCCGTAGCAACCAGACCGGAGTGGTGTTGGTGCTTCCCGGGGGCAAAGCCAATCTCGAGTTCGTCAGGATGGTCACGGAGGAGAGCCAGGCAGGGCGATCCCTCGGGCTCGACGAGTTGCTTGTGTTGAACCACTTGTGGCTCGAGCGACGCTTGACGACTGAAGAAGTGAGCACCATCACCCAGAAGCCGCAGGCTGATGGACGCGTCTGTCTTCAGCGGCTGGTCGAAGCGGGTCTGATCGAGTCTCGCGGCGAGCGAAAGGGCCGGACCTGGCACCTGTCGGCGGCGACGTACCGCAGGCTCGGGGAGACTGCGGCGTATGTCCGCCAGCGGGGCTTCCAACCGATCCAGCAGGAACAAATGGTTCTCCAATACGTCGACAAGCAAGGACGCATCACCCGGCGCGAAGCGGCAGAACTGTGCCAGCTCTCGCCGGATCAGGCGTACCGACTTCTCCAGCGGATGGCAAGGGATGGCCGATTGCTTCGACACGGTACCAAGAAGGGGGCCCGATATGAAAAGCGCGGATAATATAACCGCGCGTGGTAATCTGTTAACCGCGCGCGCATATATTAAACGCCTCGCGGATACCCATTACCTGCTTGGCGACGGGCAGGATAGCCACGTGAACAGAGCCCAGCGAAAAGGTGCGTTTTATGGACTTCCGCCCAAAGATATGGGCGCGCCCAAAATGGCGCCCAAAACTCACGATCGCCGGAGCCGTCGATGATTCCAAAGGCCTGCAAGTCTTTTCCAGAAGTGGGCTTCCCGATCGTGACGCTGCGCCCGCACGGGACTGGAGGGGTTCGAAGTGGTCAACTCCGGCTCATCGAACTGAAGGGCCTGGCCGGTTCGACGGGGACGATTCTGCTGACGCAGAACGAACGTCGCGTCGCCGAGGACCGCCGCGACTGCTACTGGCTTTATGTGGTCACCGACTGCCTGCCGCGTCGCGGGACGCGGCGCAGGTAGGCGCCGCCAAGCCCACGCTCCAGGAACCCATCAAGGACCCGGCCTGCTTCCCCTGGCACGAGGTCACCAAGGTGGCCCACTACTACCTGTCGGTAGATGCGCTGACCAAACCGATGCAAGTGCGGGAGGAGAGGCCGACCTACGGAGCACGCGATGATTCGGAGAGGGAGAAGTAGCCGATGTCGATGATTTCATTTTTGCCCTGGTGCAGGATCGATAAGGCCTACGACGTAGGCAAGATACAGATCCTTCCCTTTGAGCGTCACCAGCCCATCGACGGTCTCGACGAGGCCGCACAATGTCGCGTGAATACAATTCTCGCGACCTATAAGACTATCGAGGCTAGACCGGTAGACCGTGCCGCCCTCGTCCGCTACGCCGGCAAATCCGCGATAGACGATCTGAACGAGGACGAGCGCGAAACGATCCATGAGCTCGTGGCCATAGCCGCCTTCTGTGGGCTTGCTAGGCGCGAGTACTTCAAGCTAGGCCGCTATTGCAATAGCGATTGCTTCTCTCTCTACATCCAGAAATTCGACAAGGCCGACTTTACTGCCATCACCACCCGTCGCCGAGAGGGACAAACCTTAAGCGGATGGCCGATCGATCAAATCGCGATCACGGTTCCCGTGCATTGCCATGCGGTACGGGAAGTCACGCTGGACGAGACCCTCCTGAAGGCACTCATCTCCCATCAGGCAGCGACCGGCGGTGACGACTGGGCCAAGTGGCAAAACGCGATAACATGCTTCAATCAGGCAAACACGGATAGCGACAACATCCGCTACCAGATGGAGTGGGTGCTGCTGTGCAGCGCGTTTGAGCACATCCTGGGCGCAAGACCCGAGGCAAGGGATGTAGCCGCGAAATTCTCCGAGGCAGTGGTCCCCACTGAACCCTTGTTAGCTCGTGACGCAACCCGGCGGTCGTACAGATGGCAGGACAACGGCCAGCATCTTCGTTACGAATGGATGCGGGAGTTCTATCGGATTCGGGGCGATTTTGCGCACGGCAGGCTGAACACACAGCAGGCCATGATGTGGAACCCGCTTGAGCATCTAGTCTTGGCCACCATCGCCTTTCCTCTCGTCGTCAAGTGCCTCTTGAAGAAGGCGGGATGTTACGAACTCACCGATGAAGACACTGTTCAAATTGACGCCTTCGAGAAGCTCGCGGACACACCCGAATTTTCGAGGCCGCCGTCGGATCAAAGGAACAACCCGGATTCGCATTGGAGTCGAATCTGTAGCGATTGCAGTTCAAAGCTCACCCTCCGGCGCGTCCTGGGGATGCTCTCACGTGAGGATAACGCCAGCCCGGTCGAGGGCGATGCGTCAGGAGGGCAAGGCTCATGATTCCGAAGGAATGCAGGCGATTGGCCGACGTGGACTTCCCGATTGCCGCGGTGTCGAAGCACGCGGCGCGGGAGAAGTCGATCCGCCACGGGCACCCGTCCACGCTGCACCTCTGGTGGGCGCGGCGGCCGCTGGCCTCGTGCCGTGCGATGCTCCTGGGATTGCTTCTCCCCGACCCGTGCGATCCGCACTGCCCGGCGGAATTCAAGGCTAAGGCCGCAAAAACCTTGCTCGATGTACCTGGCTGGAACAACCAGCGGAGACAGGAGCAGGTGAAATCCGACAAGGGACTACAAGGGGCGCTGCTGGATTTCATCGGCGACGTGGCCGACTGGGACGTGGCCAACGACATACGCTGGATAAATCCGGCTCGCGAGTTGGTGAAGGCCGCGTACCCCGACGAGATGCCACTCGTGGTGGACCCCTTCGCAGGCGGCGGGTCGATTCCGCTGGAGGCCCTGCGGCTTGGATGCGAGGCGTTCGCGTCGGACCTCAACCCCGTGGCCTGCCTCATCCTCAAGGTCATGTTGGAGGACATCCCACGCCACGGGCCGGAACTCGCCGAGGAACTTCGCCGTGTGGGAGGCGAAATCAAGAAGCAGGCCGAGAAGGAACTGGCCGAGTTCTACCCCAAAGACCCGGACGGCGCGACGCCTATTGCGTATCTGTGGGCGAGGACCGTCCGATGCGAGTCGCCGAACTGAGGCGCGGAGATTCCGCTCGTGCGCTCGTTCTGGCTCTGCAAGAAGGCCAGCCGCAGGCGCGCACTGCGGTACAAGGTGGTTCAACCACCCTCTCCCTCTGGGAGAGGGCAGGGTGAGGGCCACCACGGCCCTCCTGTGCTGCCCACGGAACTTCGCGAGTTCGCCCGATCCCTGCGCAAAGAGCAGACCGATGCAGAATCTACGCTCTGGCGCTTGTTGCGAGACCGGCGCATAGCGGGTGCCAAGTTCCGTCGGCAGCATCCGATCCCGCCCTACGTCGTCGATTTCTACTGTCATGAAGCAAACCTTGTCGTCGAAGTCGATGGCGGGCAACACGCCGAGCAGCGCAGAGGCGATGAACGGCGCACAGCCTTTCTCGAGCGGCGTGGGCTGCGGGTGCTCCGCTTTTGGAATCATGAGGTGTTGCAGGAGACGGATGCCGTCTTGGAGCACATCTGGCAGGCCCTCACCCCAACCCTCTCCCAAGGGGAGAGGGAGGGCGTGCCGTGGGTCGAGTTCGAGGTTTTCGAACCGAAAAGCGACAAAGAGGTCCCCGACGGCACGGTCTCCCGCGCCAGGGCAACCTGCCCCTGCTGCGGCGCAGTACTCCCCCCGGAACGTGTCCGGGCGCAACTGGCCGCGCAGCGCGGCGGGGCAGACGTGCTCTTCGAACCCTCACCCCACCCCTCTCCCACAGGGAGAGGGTGCGAAGACGGTCCCAAAGGGAGAGGGAGTGAAGAAGCCTCCAAAGGCACGGGGAGTGAGGGTGAAAATCGATGGCAGGGTAAGGGCTCTCCCCGCCGCATCGGCGGGGCGCGGCTGCTCGCGGTGGTCACACTCAAGCCCGGCGAGGCTGGCCGGCACTATCGGCTGCCCACCGACCGCGACTACCACGCCGTCTGGAAGGCCCAGAAGCGGCTCAAGGCGATCCTCGATGAATGGCAACGCGGCGGCAGGAAGGGCCTTTGCCCAGTGCCGGACGAGCCGCTGCCGCCGATTGGGACGCTGGGCTTCCGCGTGCAGCGCTACGGCATGCTGCAGTGGGGCGACCTGTTCACGGCGCGGCAAAAGGTGGCGCTGGTTGAACAGGGGCAAATGCTTCGAGCATCTCCTTCGAGCGTTGCTGAGGCAGGATCCGCCGCGCTCTCCCGGCTTGCCGATAAGAACGCGTCACTCGCTGTTTGGAATCAAGTCGGAGAAAAGATCGAGCACGTATTCGGCAGGCAGGCACTGCCGATCGTGTGGGATTTCGCGGAAGTGGCCATTTTTTCGGACTCAACTGGAAACTTCCTTAGTGGCATAGATCTCGTCGCAAAAGTCATCGAAGCTTGGCCCGGCTCAAGGCCGGGCCAGCTTCAGCTCGCCGACGCCACAGAGCAGTCTCTGCCCGACGAAACGGCGCACGTCTGGTTCACCGATCCGCCCTACTACGATGCGGTTCCCTATGCGGACCTGTCAGACTTCTTCCTCGTTTGGCTGAAGCGCGCCCTGCCGGACCATCCGCTCCTGCGCGATCCGTTCGATCCGGGCAATCCCCTGTCGCCCAAGCGTCGTGAGGCGGTTCAAGACGAAACGAAGAAAGACAACGGTCGCCCGAAGGATCGCGCGTGGTTTGAGGAGACGATGGCCCACGCCTTCGCCGAAGGTCGCCGTATCCTCCACGAGGATGGGGTGGCGTCGGTGGTCTTTGCCCACAAGACCACCGAAGGTTGGGAAGCGCTGCTTTTTGGGATGATCCGCGGTGGATGGACGATCACGGGTTCGTGGCCTATCGCCACCGAGCGACCCGGCCGCCTCCGCTCGCAGGACTCCGCCGCGCTGGCCACCAGCGTTCATCTGGTATGCCGTCCGCGGCCCTCACCCCAACCCTCTCCCACTGGGAGAGGGCAGGGTGAGGGAAACGTCGGAGACTGGGCCGATGTGCTGCGCGAACTGCCCAGGCGGGTGGGGGATTGGATGGAGCGGCTTCAGGGTGAGGGCATCCGCGGCGCGGACCTCGTCTTCGCCTGTATCGGCCCGGCGCTGGAGGTGTTCAGCCGCTACCGCAAGGTCGAGACCGCCGATGGCCGGGAGGTGACGCTGGCCGAGTTTCTGGAGAAGGTCTGGGCGGTCGTCGGACGCACGGCGCTCGAGCAGGTGCTCGGGACTGGGGAACCCTCACCCCAACCCTCTCCCATGGGGCGAGGGAGTATCAGTAACGGAGCGGCCGGCGCGCTGGAAGAGGATGCGCGTCTAACCGCATTGTCCCTCTGGACGCTGCAATCAACCAATGGGGAATCCAAAGAAGCCAAAAGTGTAAAGGAAAAATCGAAGTGGAGGAAGATGACGAATTCGAAGACGTGAACGACGAAGACGCAAGCGAGGATGCCCGTGTCAAAAAGAAAACCATGGGTTTCAGCCTGGTCTTTGACGTGGTGCGCCGCTTTGCCCAGCCTTTGGGGATAGACCTGCCCAAGTGGGAAGGCCGGATCATCGAGACCAAGAAGGGCGTGGTGCGGCTGCTGGCAGTTTCCGAACGGGCCAAGCAACTGTTCGGCGAGGACCTGTCTGCCGTCGCCCGGCGACAGGCAGGCGGGGTGCAAGCCGTGGCCGACTGGATTGAAGAAGATACAACCAAGCCTACCCAGTTGAACCTTTTTGCCGATTCTGGAGGCCGGAAGTCTGGAATTCGGATCCGTGGGAAACGCCGCAAAGCGATTATGGATTCCGTGGATATCGGACTCCAAACCAAACATGAAACGACCACGCTGGACCGGGTCCATGCCGCCATGCTTCTTCAGAAGGGCGGCCAGTCAAACGCGCTGCGAGAACTCATCAGGGCCGAGCAGGAACGCGGTCCGTACTTTCTGCGCCTGGCCAATGCCCTGTCGGCGCTGTACCCCAAGGATAGCGAAGAGAAGCGGCTGCTGGACGCCATGTTGCTCGCGGTGCCGAGGTAAGCGAGCCAAGCCATGATGAGTCTTCGACAATTTTCAGCAAAACCTGACATGATTCCTGCGAGCACCTGTGGATTCGTGCCAAGGGGAGTTTACGGTCAGCCATCTCGAAAGCGTCTGCCCCGGCATAAGCCGGGACATGATACGGCGAGTGTTACGGGACCTTCAGAAAGCCGGTAAGGTGGAATGCCTTGGGCGAGGCCCGGGCGCTCCCTGGAAGAAAAAGGGTACTACCCTTAAAAGAGGGTAATAGAAAGGGTAACAAGGAGACTCCGATGGAACAGTGGTACAAAGTAGCTACTCCGCGTAAAGAAGTCCGCGAGGGCCGCTCGTTCAACCCGGACGAGTTTGCCATTCACTTGGAGCAGGTCATTGGCGGAACCGCGCCGGAGGATTACCGAGAGCCAAAGCAATTTTTCGCGCGGACGTGCTTCACCCGGGCGCTGCGCGAACATGCGGGGATGGTCCTGCGGCGGCTCTCCGGCGAGACAGCCAACACCGCCCCGGTGATGACGCTCATCACCCAGTTCGGCGGCGGTAAGACCCACACCCTCGCAACGTTATACCACCTGGCCACGTGCGGCGACAAGGCGGCCGGATACAGCGGGGTCTCGGAGCTTCTGCAAGCGGCTGGGCTTTCCTCGGTGGCGACCGCTCGGGTGGGTGTCTTCGTTGGCAACGCCTGGGACCCACAGGACGGTCGTGAGACGCCATGGATTGACGTGGCGCGGCAATTGGCCGGAGACGCAGGGGTGAAGGAGCTGGGCCCGGCGGCCAGGACCACGCCGCCGGGGACGGAGTCGTTGTCTCGCGTGTTCAAGGCAGCGGGCGGGCCGGTGTTGCTGCTCTTCGACGAGGTGCTGAACTTCCTGAATCGTCATCGCGGCATGGCGGAGCAGTTCCACGCCTTCCTTCAGAACCTGACGGTGGCGGTCACCGGCGTCACGCATGGAGCTGCCGTGATCAGCCTGCCTCGCAGCCAGGTCGAGATGACCGATTGGGACATGCAATGGCAGGACAGGATCACCAAGGTCGTCCGCCGGGTGGCCAAAGATTTAATTGCCAACGATGAGACAGAGATCAGCGAGGTGGTCCGGCGGCGGCTCTTCGAGGACATCGGCAGCGACCGCATCCGCAAGAGCGTCGCCAAGGTCTATGCCGACTGGTGCTTCGAGCGTCGGGCGCAACTGCCGCCCGAGTGGACGGCCGTGGACAGCGCCGTGACAGAGGCCAAGGCCAGGGAGTACCTGCGCGGCCGATTCGAGACTTGCTACCCTTTCCACCCGGCAACACTCTCCGTGTTCCAGAGAAAATGGCAAGCGCTTTCGCAGTACCAGCAGACGCGCGGGACGCTGGCCATGCTGGCACAGTGGATTTCCTGGGCGTACCGGACGGGGTTCACGGAGGCCCGGCGCGAGCCGCTCATTACCCTTGGCTCCGCACCCCTGGAGGTGCCTGAGTTCCGCAGCATTGTTCTCGGGCAACTGGGCGAGTCGCGCCTTGTGGCCGCGATTGACGCGGATATATCCGGACAGCAGTCCCATGCCAGGGCGCTGGATGCCGATACCAAGGGAGCCCTGCGGAACATCCATCGCCGCGTGGGAACGACGATTCTCTTCGAGTCCTCCGGCGGACAGGTGGACAAGGTAGCGCACCTGCCGGAGCTGCGGTTCGCCCTGGGCGAGCCGGAGGTCGATACGACTTCAGTGGACACCGCCGCGTTCACGCTGGAGGACAAGTCGTACTTCATCCGGCGCGTGGGCTCGGACGGGTTCAAGATAAGCCACCAGCCGACCATGAAGAAGGTCGTGAACGACCGACGGGCATCGCTCGACGAGGAGTCAGAGATCAAGCCTGCCATGCGGATGCTTGTCCAGAAGGAGTTCGAGCGCGGCGCCACGGTGCCCTTGGTGCGATTCCCGGAAGACGGGACCGCGGTCCAGGACACGCCGCGGCTCACCCTGGTGATCGTCGAGCCGGAGTCTGAATGGACGGGAAGCAACGCTTTGATGGAGCAGATATCGACATGGACCAAACAGCGCGGGAAGTCACGACGGTTATATCCTGCATCCCTTGTGTGGTGTCTAAAAAAGCCGGGACGTGAGCTACGAGACAAGGTGGAATTGTGGTTGGCATGGAAACGCGTGGCGAGGGAAGTGGCTGAAGGAACCCTCGGGGGTGAGTTCGACCGCAGCGACCGGGCGGAGCTTCAATCCAAGGTTGTGGATACAGAAAATGTGGCCAAGGAAGAGATTTGGGGCAGTTACCGGTTTGTGGTCCTCGCCGATACTCAGGAACCCAACGGATTAAAGATAATTGACCTTGGCGCGGGCCACTCCAGCCAGAGCGAGACCCTTTGCGGCCGGGTCATTACCGCGCTCAAGTCACAGGCGCTGCTCAACGAGTCGGTCGGCGCAGGGTATATCGAGCGCAACTGGCCGCCAGCGCTCAAGGCGTCCAGTGCTTGGCCGCTGGCCAGCTTGCGGCAAAGCTTCCTGAACGGTTCCCTGACGCGACTCATTGACCCCGATGGGGTGCTTCGAAGCAAAATCGTCCAGTTCGTCGGCAGGGGAGACTTCGGGCTTGCTTACGGTCCGAAGCCGGACGGCGGATATGAGCGGGTTTTCTTCGAAGAGCCCATCGACCCGGCGGACGTGACCTTTGAGGCGAACGTCTTTCTGCTCTTGAAGAGCAGGGCCAAGGACCTCAAAGCGACGCCGGAACCCCCGGCGGTCACGTGCCAAAAATGCGGCAAGTCGCCATGCCAGTGCGTTCTCCCGCCAGAGCCTTGCCCCAAATGCGGAAAGTATCCCTGCGCGTGTCTGACAGAGCCTTCGTGTCCGACATGCGGCCAACGGCCATGCGTGTGTGCTACTGCCACGCGAAGGTTCAGGATCCGTGGCGATGTGCCTCCCGAGATCTGGAACCGGCTGGGGACAAGAGTTCTGCCGAAGTTACGGAGCGGGTCAGAACTAAACAGGACTTTACAAGTTATTTCCGTTTCTGAAGGAAAAACGTAGTCAAATCGGTAAGTTAATCGTAGTTTTTCTGTACGACCCTACTATATTTGGCCATTGAGTTAGGAAAAAGTGAGAAAATATGGGCATAGGTGCTTTTTTTACTTGACATGTACGACCCTATGATATATAGTGCCACCCATGGCAC